>JAKPQU010000166.1 GCA_029555925.1 Bacillota bacterium | reverse complement strand
GTAGCCGGTATCGTAGAGGAACAGTCTACTGCTGCCTCAACAGAAGTAAGTGAAAAGCTTATGCAGAAAGAGAACGATCTGAGGAACCTTGCGTATCTGGTATACTACTACAATGGTCTTTCCGATTCACAGATACAGGCTCTGAAAACAGACAGCGAGAATAAAATAAATGAAATAGGGACTTTTCATGTAGCGGCTCTGAAAAACCTTTACAGGTTTAACCCAGATAACGGGAACCTGGTATATAAGATACATGAGCTGGATCCTGACGATCCTGTTATAGCTTACCAGTACTTTGAAAGTTTCTACTCCATGCTTGTACAGTATATAGATGATCCTGTCAACAGAGATATAGTAATACTCAAGCTTACCGAGATAAAGCAGCAGGCCGAGGTTATCTCCTCATCCATTAAGGACAATGCAGAGCTGGCAGCTCTATATACGGAGCTTATAAAGGAAATTGACGGTCTCATAAAATAAAAATATCTATCCCCGTAAGGGGATAGGTTTTTGTTGGGGAAACTTATATGAAAAAGTTTTTAAAAACAATCGATCATACACTTCTCACCATTTCGGACGATCTTTTTGAAAAAGCTGCTCAATCGTACGAAACAGTTCTTGTTTTTGATATAAAGCTTGAAGCAGTAAACGGAACACTCGTAATAAAGGGTAGAGCTAGAGACGGCTCAGAGGTTTTTGATACTGTGGTTTCAGTAAGTGAAGAAAAGATCATACATAAGGCATGCCTGTGCAGTAACAGCGGAACAGAGCTTTGTGTTCACCAGGTACTTCTGCTCTTAAAAGCCAAGAAGATTATTCTTAAGGATGAGTGTGGGGAAAACGATTATATAAAAAGTGTTCTGGACAGTCTGCAGACGCAGGCCAGACAAGGACATGCCGACGCTTATGGTCTTTTTGAGGATGCGGCAGAAGGAAAAGTATATATAAAACCATTGAAAAAAAGTAAAAAGGAGTACATACCCATAGAAATGGAGATGTATGATTTTTTTTGTTCTGCTGCCGGCGATAGCAGAGAAAATGACATAAAATCT
>JAKPQU010000127.1 GCA_029555925.1 Bacillota bacterium | reverse complement strand
AATTGCCTGCCTATTTCTTCAAAAGTCATCCCTTTTTCTTTTAATTCTCTTACTAATTGTATCTTTTCTATATTTCCTCTAAAAATAATCACCTTCTTTATAAAGTTATTATAATTTATTAATAATGTTTTGTAAATAGATTTTAAAATATTTTATAATTGCTAAAGTGGTTCAAATCTTGATTGTGAAGGATGAAAAAATAACAGGACTGGTAATAATTCTGCCGTAATGAGCTACTGACAAAAAATCCCATTATCCTTCTCCAATCCCATTAATCCCTGTCGTCTTTCATCAATTCCTGAATCTCTTTTATCATAAGTCCTGTATATTTAGCGATTAAATTTATATCAATTTTATCTTCCAGCATTTTTTTTGCAGAAGTTATTTTTGCTTTTTCCATACCTTTTTCCATACCTTTTTCCATGCCTTTTTCCATGCCTTTTTCCATGCCTTTTTTCATGCCTTTTTTCATGCCTTTTTTCATGCCTTCTTTTAAGAAGTCTTCCTGCCATGTAGTAAGCATATGTGCCACCTCCTCATAATTCCTGTCTTTAATTATTATATCTGTAAATTCTTTTTTCTCTTTTTTATTTAAAAACAAAAGCCTGTCAATAAAGTGCAGCAGTGTCTGTTCCTGAAGTTCTGTCAGTTTATATTTTTTCATCTGCCTGAGAGCATTTGCTTTTACCAGCGCTCTCGAATCTTTCCCGAAATTCATTCTTGTCATTAAAGCGGCAGTGATTGGATTGGGATGATCTATATAATCTTTATAATTATAATCTTTAGTTTTCCTGAGATTATATTTATAAGTAAGTTCAGTTCCCATATATTCCAGGTGAAATACATTCCTTACCGGCTTTTCCCATATATGCTCATCTATAAATAGAGCAAAAGCAAAGATATTCTTTTTATGTTCTCTTCTGATATCTGAAAAATAATCGTACATTCTTTCCTCAAAGCCAGTTTCTCTTTTAGCCTGTATTTCAATATGAATAAGTGCAATTTCTTCAGTTCCGTCAATTAAAGTTACTGTGGCAAGAATATCGGAAAAGGTTTTTTCTCCTTCCACCTGGTCAGAAAACAATTCTTTATCAATAAAGACCGGCTCTTTACTGAAATCAATTTTTTCTGTCATTTCAGGAAAAAAGAAGTCAAGAAATTCTTTAAAGAACATCTTTATAAGTCTCTTGCATAGCTGGTCATAATCTACGGCAGTTTTTTCAATATCTTCCATAAAAATCCCTTCTGATACCATCATATCACGATGTTTTTTTATTTTCAATAGATTCTTCTAAAAGCAATTTTTATCTTTATTTGTTCAAAATATTGTTTTGTATTAATTGATTTTTTTTTTCTGATAAAATGTAAACAGTATATAATTTTAAATTTATGATATAAAATTTACCGGCTCTGTGCCGGGTGATTTATTGACCTGACTATAAACATGTAATAAAGGTCTTACTCCCGTCACGCGTCACGCGTCACGCGTTACGAATGAAGTAATATAAACCAGAAAGGGATGTATATTTATAATGTCAAAAAACCTTCTAATCTCAATCATCGTACTGAGTATTATATCAGGTATTATCATAGCAGGCTGCGGCGACAGCGGCTCCAATCAGATAACTGTGCCTCCGACAGTTACGTCAACTGCAATACCTGACTTTGTCACTATAAAGGGCCAGGCTCTTGAAATAAACGGCATCCCAATACCGAATGCATTCGTTGTATGTGTAAATCAGGGATTGTCCGCTTCTCTTTCTGCTCTTGCAGATAACCTCGGAAATTATCTCTTCAAGAATCTTCCTCCCGGAAATTACAGGATAGAAATCTGGCGTTCGGAAGGAGACCGTAATTCATCTCCGGGAAGCCCGATAGGAGCGGTAAATATAACTGTTACAGAAGGGACTGTTACTGTAAATGTTACGGCAGGAACAATAGATCCAACTGCAACACCGACTGTAACACCTGCTGTGACGAATACTCCGACTGCTACGAATACACCTGGAGGCGCAACAAATACTCCTGGAGGGCATACGAATACACCGACAGCGACAAACACACCTGGTGGGCCAACTAATACGCCGACATCAACGAATACGCCTGGAGGCCATACGAATACACCTACAAATACGCCCACACCTTCATGGAAAAATGTAGGTAATGCCGGTTTCTCAGCAGGAGAGGCAGACTTGCCATCTCTGTCTGTATCCAATGGGATACCTTATGTGGCCTACAGGGACCGTGGAAATGGAAATAGGGCTACAGTAATGATGTATAACGGAACAGGATGGGCAAATGTGGGTAATGCCGGCTTTTCGGCAGGGGTTGTAGATAGTGTCTCCCTGTATATGTACAATGGTATACCTTATGTGGCCTACAGGGATGGCGGAAATGGAAATAGGGCCACAGTGATGATGTATAATGGAACAGGATGGACCAATGTAGGCCCTGCCGGCTTTTCCGCAGGAGAGGTTTTGGACCCATCCCTGTATGTATACGATGGAAAACCTTATGTGGCCTACGGGGATGGAGCACATAACTATAAGGCTACAGTAATGATGTATAATGGAACAGTCTGGACGAATGTTGGTAATGCCGGATTTTCGGCACTGGAAGCACATGGCATGTCTCTGTCTGTGTACGAAGGAAAACCTTATGTGGCTTATGGCGATTATACAACTGATGGTTACGGTGCAGATGACCACGAATACATTAGAGTTATGACCTATAATGGAACAAACTGGGTGCATGTAGGTACTGAAGGATTTTCTGGAGGAGAAGGCCGGTTCCCCTCCCTGTATGTGTACAGCGGGATACCTTATGTGGCTTATGTGGATGATGAAACTGATGTTCCGATTGCAGTGATGATGTATAACGGAATAAACTGGGTTCATGCTGGTAATGAAGGTTTGTGGGGAGCCTGGCCATCCCTGTATGTATACAATGGAATACCTTATGTGGCTTATACAGATACTGGTACTGTGACTGGTATGGCCACAGTAAATATGTATAACGGAACAAGCTGGATTGCTGTAGGCACTGAAGGTTTTTCAGAATCAGATGCCTTTGGCATATCTCTGTATGTATACAATGGAACTCCTTATGTGGCTTATAGGGATTACGCACATGACGAGAAGGTCACAGTAATGAAATTTTCTAATTAGATGCCGAACTTTTCACCGGGATGAGCCGGATTAATGATGTGTCATCGGATATCCCCTTCGGTAAATAAAATTTTAATTGGATAAATCTATAGCATTTTTTATACCATGTTCTACTTGCCTGAGATAATTTTTATCAAGGGTTCCTACATATTGTTGAAGTTTTGCTCTATCTATTGTTGTTATTTGATGGCATATAGCAAAACTTTCCTTTGTAAGCCCGGATGTTCCCCGTGGCAGTATTACTATAGTTGGACTTCGTCTGGCCTGTAATGTTGAAGTAGAAACAGGAACTACAATAACAGATTTCCACGCGGGAGCCTGATTAAAAACATTATGAGAAAGGATAATTACAGGTCTGATACCCTTTTGTTCAGAACCGGAACGAGGAGCCAGTTCAGCCCAGTATATATCTCCACGATTCATCTTTCTTCTCCTTCCTGGTTCAGTAAACAGTCAATAGATAATGTTTCTAAATCCTCATCTAAATCCAGGTCAGTACCGGCATATTCATTAACAAATTCAGAAAGAGCTTCATGGAGAGCAGCTTTTTCTCGTGCTTTAAGCCATGATTTAATAGCATATCGAGCTAATTCTGTGGCCGGTTGATTGCTTCGTGACGCTTCATCACGAAGTTGTGTATAAAGCTCATCAGGTAATGGAACATGAAAATTATGCATTTTTTTAGTTTTCATAGTATGGCATACCTCCTGCCATAATTTTAAGGCAGAAAATATGCTTCTGTCAAGTATCATCATTCTTTTTAATTTTATCGGTAAATCTTGTTTTGTATTAATTGATTTTTTTTTTCTGATAAAATGTAAACTGTATATAATTTTATATTTATGATATAAAATTTACCGGCTCTGTGACAGGTGATTTATTGACCCTGACCATAAGC
>JAKPQU010000101.1 GCA_029555925.1 Bacillota bacterium | reverse complement strand
AGAAGAAGAACTTCAGAAGAAAATCGAAGAAGAAGAACTTCAGAAAAAACTTGAAGAAGAAGAACTTCAGAAGAAAATCGAAGAAGAAGAACTTCAGAAAAAACTTGAAGAAGAAGAACTTCAGAAGAAAATCGAAGAAGAAGAACTTCAGAAAAAACTTGAAGAAGAAGAACTTCAGAAAAAACTTGAAGAAGAAGATGTGGAAATAATAGAAGTAGTAGATGGTGAATGGGAAGGTGACGAAGAGGAAGTAGAGATTATAGAAGTAGTAGAAGATGACTGGATAGAAGAAGATGAAAAATTTGATTATGCCCCGGGTGACAGAATCTATACGAGCTTAATTCAAGATTTACTGAGTAAAGATTTTAGTTCCCTGACACCGGCGATTTTGACTAACAGGCCAAAACTGGATCAAAGATTTTTTGAAATAATTGATTATAAAATGCAATTTGCCATAGAGCATGATCAAAAACTGGCCAATGATTTATCTTATCTAAACAGTATTATGACTAACCTGAGACTTCGGGATAATATGGTGCCTCTTTATATTCCATCTCAGGAAGAACTTGAATCCCTCGGAATTTTGGAAGAATTAAGAAAACAGCAGGAACAAAAATCCCGGGAAGAAGAAGCCATATCAAACCAGGAAGAAGAGCTTAAAAAGCCTGAAGAAGAATTAGTAATTTATAAATATGAAAGAGAGATGCAATATATTTTACTAGCTTACTTTTTAATAAAGGCTGATTCTATAAATGAAATTGCAGTTCTGATTCATAACTATAATGATCTGATGGATGATAATTTTTTTGAGAGTCTGGATGAGATATTCTACAATACAAAGAATTTAAACAAAAGAGAAATAATTGCAAAATTAGTTTACTTAAACAAAATCTTTATTTATTCTGGATTAAGGAAGAAAGAAAGTCCATTAAATCCTTACCTGACAGAAGAACTTTCAGAAACACCGGATATGGAAGAACTTTCAGAAGAAGATATAAAGTCGGCTCATTTATCTGATACAGGTATGGAAACAAAAGAAATTTTTATTAAAGAACTGGCTACAAAAGAAGAAAAGGCAGAAGAAATTTTTATAAAAGAATATGTTCCTGGAATACTCAGTCAGGATGAAATTCAATCCAGAATTCAACTTTTCTATAGTGATCTTCTTAGTTATTACCACGAACATGATGATAATCTTATATCAAAAGAACATGATTATTTAATGGAAAAAAATTACAGAAAAATTTCTGCTGAGGAACTAAAGGGAATTGAGCAACATTCTCCTCCCGAAATTCCTGCTCCTTATAAAGAAGAAGTTATAGCCGAAACGGTAACGGAGAGACAGATTCCACAGGAAGAAGAGTATGAAAGAGATATTCCACATGAAGAAGAATATGAAGAAGAACCAAAACAGAGTACTTATTATGAAACCATACTGGAAAACTATTTATTAATGGCTATAGATAAAGGAGCGTCCAATTTACATTTAACTGTAAACTCTCCTCCTGTCATGCGTATATATAAAGAAATACAAAAGCTGGAATTGCCAATAATTACATCAGATTTCACCCAGTATTTCGTTGATAATATGCTTACGGAAACGCAACGCAGATCGTTCCTTTATAATAAAAATCTGGAAATGACATATGAATTTATCAGAAATGAAAAAAATTATAGATTTAAAGTAAATATTTATGAACATCTCAATGGTATAAATGCAAATTTCTGGTTTATACCACCGGTAATTCCATCTCTAAAAGATCTTAATCTGCCTGATATTATCTCATCACTGATTTATTACAAATCAGGTCTGATAATAATTGCAAGCCCGTCAAAAGGCGGGAAAAGTACCACTCTGAATGCCATTTTAAATCTGATAAATGAAGAAAGATCTTCTCATATTATTACCATCGAAAATCCTATAGAATATATTCATCATTATAAAAAAAGTATTATAAGACAGAGGCAAATAGGTATCCACTCGGAAACATTTAAAGGTGCATTAAATTTCAGTATAAAAGAAAATCCTGACATTATAGTTATAGGTGATTGCAATGATTATGACACTGTTTACCGGGCATTACTTGCATCAGAAACAGGGAAATTAGTGTTCATTACTGTAACAGCAACAGACTCTATAAGTGCTATAAATACCATACTGAATTTATTTTCCGATGAAGAAGAAATAAAAGATATGTTTTCTGCGGAACTCAAGGCTATAGTTTCGCAGCATCTCTTACCGGGTTTAAATAAAGATTGTATAATTCCGGCAGTAGAAATCTTACTGGGCTGCGAACGGCTTTCAGAGCTCATAAAAAATAATATGTTATTCGAAATATACAATTTAATAAATGATAATTCTAAAGCCGGCATGATATCATTGGATAATTATTTATTAAATTTATATAAGGGAAACCTTATATCCAGAGAAACTGCTTTAGAGTTAGCACAGGATCAGCCAAGGTTTATTCAGTAAGTATGTCTGATGTTTTGTAAAAAATCTATGACAGCCTCTAACAGGCATGACCGGAGGGGTCACAAACAAATATGAGAATTAGAAAACAGTGAAGCATAAGCTTCTATTATTCTCATATAAATACTCTGGATTTTGAAAGGGGTTAAAGTAATGTTAGGTCGCCTTTTTACTGGTAAAGAGAAAAATGGTAAAGAGAAAAAATTAGAACACGAATATGAAGAGCATGGTAAAAGCCATAAAAAATCCAGAACTCCTGCTGTCAGTCATACAAAAAAACTTCCAGCCATTACACTCGATAGCGAGATTAAAGCGCAGCCTGAAAAACCTAGAAGGCAGAGAGCTCAAAAAAGTAAGGACATAGAAGTTATTAAAACAGATATAGCAGGAGATTACACTGTAGAACAACTACTGGATATAACCGATAAGCTCGACATATCAGATATTTATATAAATGCCGAATGTCCACCATGTTTTCGCCTCTATGATCAAATGATAAAATCAGATCTGGACATTATATCTGAAGATAAAGTAAAAGAAATGCTTTATCAGATATGTACTGAAGAACAGATTGAAGATCTTGAAACAAGTGGAGAGGTAAGATTTCCTCTCCAGTTAAATGAAAGAAGCCGATATAGAGTAAGTATCTGTAAACAGAATAACGGTTATGGAAGCGTATTTAAAAGAATAGCCTGTAAAATACCTTCTTTCGACGATCTCAACATGCCGGACATTTTAAAAGATATAGCTCTCTATAATAGAGGACTTGTAATAATAACCGGCCCATCTAAAAGTGGGAAAAGTACAACAATGGCATCTATCATTGATTATATAAATGAAAACAGCAAAAAACTTGTTATAACTATAGAAAACCCTGTAGAATATATCTTTGAGAGTAAAAATTCCATTATTATCCAGAGAGAAATAGGCACAAATGTTTATTCTTATAAAGAAGGTTTACAGGCAATTCTTCAGGAACAACCTGACATTCTCTTTCTGGGTGAAGAATTAAGCGATCAAGAAACTATATTAATGTTATTAAAAGCTGTTGAAATGGGAAGTCTTGTGTTCTGTTTTCTGAATAATAATAATTCCCAGAAAGCTATTAAGAAAATACTGAATTTCTTCCCGAAAGCGAAAAGACAGGAAATCACAAGACGATTGTCTACAGCATTAAAAGCTGTTATAGCTCAGAAGTTAATATTAAAACAGGATAAAAAAGGACAGATTTTAGCTACGGAAATTATGCTGAATACGATGGAGATAACAGAGTTAATAAGAACAGATCGTACAGGAGAAATTTATTCTTTCATGTCAGAAGCAAGAGTAAAAGGTATGAAAACGATGAATGACTCAATATACGAACTGGTTAAAGAACATTTAATTTCCCAGGATACAGCAAAAGAAGCAGGATTTATAAGTCAGGATTTATAAGTTCGTCTGTTATAGAAAGTTAGCAATCTGCATAAATCGTTATAATTTTTCATGTTAAAAGAGATTACCATTCTCCCCGGGAATAAAAAATTATTTGTAACAGAAGGCAGTAACCTCCTTAACTCTCTTCGGGAAAAGGGTTATTTCATAAACAGTCCCTGTTCCGGCATGGGATTATGCGGGAAATGCTCCATAAAAATCATTAGAGGTCATATCCATGTCAGAGAAAGAGATAAAGCACTTCTCTCAGAAGAACAATTACAGCAACAATTCAGACTTGCCTGCGGCGTTACTGTAGAAGATAATATGGCAATTATTCTACCGGTTCAATCGGAAGATATACCTTTAAAGGAAACTATAAGCGGAGAGCATTTTATAAAAACGGACAGTGGTATAAAAAAATACTTTCTTTCTCTTTCACTGCCATCATCACAGGACCAGCGGTCTGACACACAGAGAATTCAGGACAAATTACAAACAAAGCTATCCTTTCCTCCCGGTATATTACGTAAAATACCAAGAATGCTACGAAATAATGAGTTTAAAGTCACTATAACTGTAAATGGCTCTGTAACAGTTCTTGATATGGAACCCGGTGATAACTCAGAAGCAAATTACGGTATAGCCATAGATATTGGGACTACAACGGTAGTTGTCTATCTACTGTCCCTGATTACAGGTGAAGAAATATCAGCAAAATCTATAACCAACCCGCAGGCTGTTTATGGAGCAGATGTTATATCCAGAATAAATTATATTCATAAAAACGGGGAAAGTGGCCTTAGAGAACTTCAGGGTAAGATAATAAACGGAATAAATTCGATAATTCAGGAATTATGCTGGAATAATAAGATTTCATATAAAAATATATATAAAGCCTGTATAGCCGGTAATCCTACTATGATACAACTATTCCTGGGTATAGATCCGTCATATCTGGATAAAGCACCTTATATTCCTGTACTAAGAGATATAATTTCTTTTAAAGCTAAAGAAATAGGTATGAAAATAAACCCTGAGGCACCGGTTCAGATATTACCGGCAGTTTCTGCTTATATAGGAGGAGATATAACTGCCGGGATAGTAGCTACAGGACTGGACAGAACAAAAAGTCTGAAAATACTTATAGATATAGGTACAAACGGAGAAATTGTCCTTGCATATAAAAACAGGATAATTGCCTGTTCTGCCGCAGCAGGTCCTGCCTTTGAAGGAGCCAGTATTGAGAGAGGCATGAGAGCTCAGGAAGGGGCCATACATAAAATAAATATAAATAACAGAGATATTAATTTTGAAACCTTCGGGAATATTCCTCCGCTGGGTATATGCGGTTCAGGACTTATAGACCTGATTGCAGCTTTAAGAGAAATGAATATTATAACTGAGAGCGGAAAACTCACAGATAATCATTCTCTGCCTGTAAGCGACAGAGTCGGCACCATAAGAGGAAAAGAAAAATGCTTCAATATTTATAAAGATATTTATATTTCACAAAAAGATATAAGGGAGGTACAGCTTGCAAAAGGAGCTATAAGAGCCGGCATAGAAATACTCATCAAAGAATGCGGCGTAAATATAGAAGATATAGAACATATCTACCTGGCAGGTGCTTTCGGAAATTTTCTGAAGAAAGAAAGTGTAAAATCCATAGGACTTATACCTGATATAAAATCGAATAAAATAAAAAGTGTCGGAAACTCTGCAGGTCATGGAGTAAAATTATGTCTTCTGAACCGGAACAAGCTCAAACAGGTCCAAAAAATAGCAGAAAAAGTTGAGTATATAGAATTATCATACAGAGCCGATTTTAATGATGAATTTATAAAACAGATGTCATTCCCACAGCAAATAGGAAAAAGAGAAACGAGAGTTATAAGGCGTGAGGCGTGAGGCTTGAGAAGTGAAGCGTGAGAAGTAGGGGCGAACCACTGTGTTCGCCCGGTACCGGTATTACGATATTCGATATTACGGATTGCGTTAAAAAATGACTGGTAATTTTACATAAAATGGAAAAAGAAATTTATCACAAAATATTCAGAGTGAAAAGTGAAAAGTGAAAAAATAGATTTTACCTACTTTTCACTTTTCACTACTCACTGTTCACTGATTAATAGATTTACAAAATCAATTACAATTTCCAGTAAAAGTGGAACTACCTGTCGTAAAAAAAACACTATCCATGCTTGACCACAGTGGTTATTTAATATATTATTACTTTATATTTTACAAGTGTTTGAAAGGAGCTTTAATCAGATGAAAGGTCTTATAGGAGTTATAGGAGGCAGCGGACTTTACCAGATAGAAGGACTTGAAAATTTAAGATTTGAAAAAATCGATACACCCTTCGGTTCTCCTTCCGATGAATATGCCATTGGAACCATAGGCGGAAAAGAAGTGGCTTTTCTGCCAAGACATGGAAGAGGCCATGTATTATTACCGGACGAAATAAACTTCAGAGCAAATATTTATGGATTTAAAAAATTAGGTGCTCAATGGATTATATCCCTGAGTGCAGTAGGAAGTCTGAAAGAAGAGCTTAAACCTATGGATATGGTTATAATAGATCAATTTTTCGACAGGACAAAAGGAAGGGTTAGCACATTTTTCGGTGAAGGCATTGCCGCCCATATTGCCTTCGGCGACCCTGTATGTAAGGACATGGCTTCTATATTATATGAAGCAGCCAGAGAATCAGGCGTAACAGTTCATAAAGGAGGAACATACGTAAACATTGAAGGGCCTGCCTTTTCAACAAAGGCTGAATCTATTGTATACAAAAACCTGGGGATGGATGTTCTCGGTATGACAAATCTTGTAGAAGCAAAACTTGCCAGAGAAGCCGAGATATGTTACGCCACAGTTGCAATGGTTACAGACTATGATTGCTGGCATGAAGGTCATGACAGTGTTACAGTCGATATGGTTCTGGCTGTACTGGCGAAAAATGCTGAAAATGCAAAAAAGATAATAAAAAATGCTATTGCCCACATAGGGGATGAAAGAACATGTGCCTGCAAAGATGCTCTTGCAACGGCTCTTATTACTTCCAAAGACAGGATGCCTGAAAAAACAAAAGAAAAACTCAGTTTAATAATAGGAAAATATGTATAACCATTTCAGTAGTGAGCTATCAGCAGTAAGCTATAAGTTTTTTTAGCTGATTGCTGATAGCTGAAATGCTAAACAGGAATGTGGATCGTAAAAATACTTCCTTTGCCTTCTTCACTTTCCACTGTAACAGTTCCATCATGGGCTTCGATAATGGTTCTGGCAATATAAAGACCTGTCCCCATACCTTCAAACGCCCTGGTGCTACTGGCATCTACCTGATAAAACTTATCAAATATTTTAGAAATATGTTCTTTTTTTATACCTATCCCATTATCTTTTATAGTTATATTTACATAATTTCTCTTATCTACGAATAATTTCTCAACGTTGATAATAATGTCTCCCCCTTCGGGAGAAAATTTAGCTCCATTATCAAGTATGTGATAAATTGCATGGGACAGCTTTGTCTTATCTGCTTCAAAAACAACTGTGTCCGTC
>JAKPQU010000094.1 GCA_029555925.1 Bacillota bacterium | reverse complement strand
GGAACGTTTATAACAGTTACAGCTTATATCATGCTACTTTACATTATAATTCAATAAAATATACCTGTGCTGCCGTGATATTTTTTTCTCCGGAACACCAGGCAGGCAGACTACTATGTCTAAAGCTAAATAGTATTAAATCTTCCCCAGACTTTTCCGCACTGCATCTTCAGGGTCACTGTAGAAATTGATCTGGAATTTAGAGAAAAGCTCTGCCGGCACTGTGCTTATATCCCCCGCATTACTGGCAGGCATAATTACCCTTTTTGCCCCTCCATCGAAACATACCTGAAGAGTATCAGCAAGATTTGAAACTTTCCTTATAGTACCGCCTATGGTCATTGTTCCCAGTACTGCAAGAGACTCCTGTACAGGCATAGATAAAGAACCGGAACATAGTGCTATAAATGCAGAAAGCGTCAAATCCTCACTCATTCCAACACCCTGTAAATCCTGAACATTCAGATGATAATCCATTTCTTTTGTATTTATCTGTCCGCTGATTTTCTTTGCACTGGCTTTAAAATACTGAAAAGCTATATTGATACTCTCTTTTGCCAGAGAACTGGAACCAAGGCCGGATTTCTCATATTTCCCGCTGCCCTTTATGGCCTGAAGTTCCATTTTAAATACACCTGTCCTTCCGGTATCACCTGTGGCAACTGTATAAATATGACCGGGTTTCCCCATACCTTCAGGTATTAACTTACCTCCTCCCATTTCCGGCACAGAGACAAAATGCTCTTCCTGAGTATCATTATCTATATATGAGAAATTTACATCATAAAATTCCATTCCGCCTATCTTCTTTAACTGTTCTTTTACTCTTCTTCTTCCTGTAAGGGCATATCGGAGCACTTCTGCTGCATCTTCTTTAGTATGTTCTCCGTCCGGATAGAGCAGTTTCATAAGTCCTGAGAAAGTCTTTTTTACACCTATAGTATCTCTCTGGTTCAGGTTATTTCCAATTCTAAAATATTTATATATTACATCGGTAAAACTGCGTTTCCTCATTTCTCTGAAGAATTCTGCAGCATAATCTACGATAAATCCGTACCTGTCAGTAAAGAATTCCGGTCTCATCTTCGGAATTTCCCATCCCGGAATATAATGATGCATCCTGTCAAAAAAGGCTGTATCGGAGTTCATACCTTCAGGAAACGGGTCAAAGAGATGGGAAACTTTAAGAAGTACATCCACACTATGATTGATATTCCCCACAAAAACCATAGAGGCATTGGCATTCTTTTCTTCTTTACCTCTGGCAAAAGAGCCTGATGCCATGAAATCTTTCATTATCTGTATGCCGTCTTTATCTTTGAACTTTATGCCCGCCACTTCATCAAAGGCAACTACATCCCAGAGTCCTACCAGTCCTACAGACCTTGTGGACATATTATAGAAGAGGTTTGCCACAGTAGTCTGGCCGCCGGAGACAAGAATGGAATTGGGAGAAAGTTCTTTATATACATGGGATTTACCTGTACCTCTCGGGCCCAGTTCACAGACATTATAGTTATTTTCCACCATAGGTATCAGTCTTGCAAGGAGATGCCATTTTACATCTTCAGAAAACCTTTCAGGTTCCATGCCGGTAGAACGGATAAGGACATCAATCCATTCATTTTTAGTGAACTCCTTTCTTCCCTGGAATATTTCTTCTATATCCATATTCGGCATCTGTATTGGTTTAAGGCTTACTATTTTAAAAGGACTTCCTTTTCCGTATTCACACACTTCATATTCCATCTGTAATATGCACCATATGCCGCCGCAAAGAAGTTTTTCGAATTGTTTTACATACGATGGTTCGACAATAACATTTTTTATTCCCAGGTTTGAAAAGGTTGCCTCATAGACATCCTTATTTTCATTGAGTTTAACACTTACATTATCTATTACATTATATCTGCCTGTTTCCCTCACTTTGGATTTAATTTTTTCCGCTTCATCAGGTCTTACGTAGTTTTTGGAAAGTATATTTTTAACCCTTTCCATACCTTCTTTTATAAGGTCTTCATCTGAGGTGGCACAGTACATTCCAAGGAGATACTCAAGAACATATATGGGAACATTCTGCCCTTCCTTAATGAGTTTTGTAAGATCCTTTCTTACAACCCTGCCGGGGAATACTTTATTGAGTTTTTCATCTAAAGTCATTAACAGTCAGCCTTTCTTATTTACCGGAATTCAGTAGTATAGTATTATTTTTAAGCCATTCAGCAAGTTTTTTATCATCATAAATCTTATTTATTACATTTAAAATCATTGCTTCACATTCATCGTCATCTGCATTTATGATAAATCCATTCTCCTGAAAAAAAAGATCCATAGAAGTAAAGGCAGTTCTTTTATTTCCGTCTATGAATGGATGATTGAGAAGAATTGAATGCCCCAGGGCAGCAGTTTTTGAATAAATATCCCTATAAAGGTCTATACCTCCGAAAGTGGCCGCAGGTCTTGCAACAGAAGATTCCAGTAATCCTCTGTCCCTCATTCCATATACACCACCAAATCTCTCCACAGATCTGTTGTGTATGAAAATTATCTGTTCCACAGTTAGATAAATCATCGGGAAAGCCTTTCCAGAAGAATCTGCCTTCTGTCCATATGTTCATCTACTTTCCTGGCAAATTCCGGAGTTACTATGGTCTGATATTTTTTTATGAGATCACTTACGGCTTCTCTGAATAATTCTGACTGGCTTATCCTGGTTATGGAAGAAATGGTTTTTAACATTTCAATCTGATGTGGTTCCAGGGTAGTTGTTAATTTCTTCTTATTTTTAAGCATAATTAATACCCCCTTTTCTCTTACTTTACCATAAAGTGCCAGCACTTACAAGAACTTCATTGTAATACAATCAAAAATCATCAAAATCCATACTTATGGCAATATTTATCTGATATTGTATGGGCTGACATATCTCTATCCCTGTATCACTGTCTATTATCTTTAAATAATAATCTTTTTCTTTATCATATTTTCCTGGCTTTAAAGTCATATTAACCTTCAGTTCCCTGTCAGGCGCATTATCTGAAGTCTTATCTGCTATCAGGACCTTTTCCTGTGAAACCATTTCTTCTTTATCCCACAGGGCTACTTTAAGTTTAGCAGGTTTAAGTTTCCCGGCTACCGGCTCAATCTGGAAGAATTTCAGGGTGAAACTGTTATTGGTTATCTTCCTGGCAAGATATATATGTTCTACTTTAACAGGTCTGTTAATATCTTTCTCTGTAGCTTTATCTTTTCTTACATGCTGATATTTTATAAGGGGAATTACTATCTCCTGAAGAGAAGCTCCGCCATGGACATAATTTGCTCCTCCGCCCTGCATCTTAAACCTTATATCACCATTGGGAACAACTGCTTTTATACCTTTATTCTTTAATATATAATCCATGCTTATACTTACTGTTCCCTCAATATTTGTATCATCTGATACAAGGAGAAATCGCCTGTTCTTTGTTATACAGGGGAGGTTTTCTATCTTTAACTTATCGCTTTCTTCCAGTGGTTCTCTGCAGTAGAGAAAACCATGATCAGAAGTAATATAAATGTTTGTTCCATAACTGTTTGCAATCTTCTTTACTGCAGAGAAAATTTCGTATATGGCATCATGAACAGCATTGAAGATTTTGTTCTCACTTTTCGGGTCATCTCCTGTGACATCGATTGTATTATGATAGAGGTATATTACTCTGTACTGTTTAAGAAGTTCCCTTCCTTCGTCTTTCGATAAATCTGTAAGGTCTTTTAAATTCATGGCTATAGACTCACTGTACCGGCTCTTTAATATAAGGTCTCTTGCTACCATGCCGGCAGAGTCTTTTCCATTAACCAGGACTTTACCTTTTTCATCTATTTCAATCTCTTCATGAGGTAACAGGGATGCCATACCCAGTTTTGTATAGGAAGGAATAGTGCTCTGAAGGGCGGTAATCTCTGTGGAGCCTCTTGTTTCTCTATCAAGAAATTCTTTAAGTTCTTCTCCTGCTTCATATCTCAGGCCGTCCGATATTATAATAAAGATTTTATCTTTTGTTTGCCTGTCAATTACAGGTTTGACTGTATCTCTGTAAAAATCCTTCTGATTATCTACCCATGGCACAGGCCACCGTTCAAGTAAATTATCCTTTATTGCTTTAAGCCATACGGAAGCAAGATTTGATAAAAACCAGTTCTTATAGAGATTTTCTATTACAGGCTGGAGTTTTTTTAATATATCTCCAGAAACCCTGTCATAAGCATAATAAAACTTCCTGTAATCCCTGTCGAACTGATAATAGTCCTTTACGTAATTACTGAATAATTTTTCCGGTGAACCTTCAGGAAATCCTTCCAGAAATCTCCTTTTAAAAGAGCACATACTTATGGCACATTCCAGGGATTCATATACATCTTTATAAACTTCATACCAGTGTTTGCTCTTACGGATAAAGATATATTCAAGATACCTGTCATATTCATCCATATCAGCAAGAAGGGCATTTGTAATATAAATAATAAGTCCCATATCAAAAATCTCAAAGGCCTCTGCTTCTATATATTCATCAGGGTGCCAGTTCTTAATATGATCTTTTAAATTGAGTTCTTCAGATATATTCTTTGAAATTTTTTCATATCTTTCTTTATCTGCACTGTGGTTTAACCACTGATCTATAAATATCTGGCAGCTATTCTTTATACCCCCGCCATAGGAGTCCCAGGAAGAAAGAAGTGATATTTTGGATGTGGCTTTTATGGCAGTTAATATAATCGTAAGAAGCAGACCTTTGAGTGAGGGAGAAGCAGCAGAATATCCATATTCCTTTTTAGCAAATTCCAGGAAGGATTCCGCTCCCGGATATTTGCATATTTCCTGCCACGATTTGTTTTCTTCTTCAGATAAGTTCTGCATAAATAAAGATCTTACTACCGAAGAAAAAGATGGTGTTTTTAACCTGCAGCAAACACTCATCATGGCAAGTTGAAAATCCCTTTCAGTCCATGAGGGAGAAGACATTTCTCTCAGGCTCTCCAGTCTTTCTTTACTATCAAAAAATTTTATATTTTTCTTTATAAAGGGCTTTAGCGAGAATCCGTCCATATGAAAATCATTCATAATAAGAGAGGCTTTGTCTGCAGAGAATTCACTGCTGTAAAGCTCTATATCCAGTAGCCAGTTATCTTCATCTGCCGGTTTCCTGAAAGGGGCATAGACAAGGTAATTACTTTCTTTATCTTCTTCTTCAAGGAGAAGTTTTGTGGCGAAATAGTTGTTATGGAGTTTATGTAATTTAACTCCTTCTATCTGAAAGGTGTCTATATAATCTTTGAATCCTTCTTCTTCGTCGTACCAGAATACTATATGTCGGACCGCTCCTCCCGATAATGGTTCAAGAAACTTCTTCTGTAATGCTTTTTTGATTTCTTCTGTGTTCATAATAAAATCTCCATTACCATTTTATTTCTCCTCTGGCGAGTTTTTCTTCATAATTCTCAAGATTACTCATATAATCGGAAAAGTCTGTTTCAGCCATCTCTGAAGAATCTGGAATTTGCTGCCACATTTGCAGATAATTCTCATAGATTTTGATTTTATTTTCAGATTTATTCATCATCAATTCCATCCCATAATTCAGATAAGGTTTCATAATTAAATCCCCAGCTTACGGAACATATCTTCCTCATTCTCGCAGGTAATTATATTTTTCCCTCTGTCAGTATCGTCAAAAGTTTTTCTGGTAATCTCATTCGGAATTTTTACTTCAAAAGGAAGTCCCCTGTGAAGCTTGACCTGAGTAAAGAACAGATTTATTGCTTCAGTTACAGATAGACCGAGTTCTTTAAATATAACTTCCACTTCTGTTTTCAGTTCAGCCTGTGTTCTGGCTCTTATCATTGCATCTTTAGGCATAAATATCACCTCTTAATTATTGTATCTCATATGGGATACAAAGTCAATTGTATTAAAATCACATAGAACTACATCCTCAAATGTCTGAACCGGGATTTTCAGGATTTAGGGATTAATGGGATTTCTAAAACCAGATAACAGCCATTAACCTTAATTCCTTTTATCCATTTCTAGCACCTTTTGATTTCTTTTTTATTAATCTCTTAAATTCCAGACTCTTTGAACCGAAATTAAGTAATAGCCCTGTTTCTAAGTTAAATGCTTCCAGATAGTTAAGCCCCTGAGCAAGATGGACGTCTTCCAGTTTTATGAGGGCTTTTATTTCTACAAGAACTTTATCTTCTACAAAAAAATCTACTCTTCTTGTACCGACTTCAATTCCTTCATAATATACAGGCATTTCCTGTTCTCTTATAAAACTCAATCCCTGTTTTTCCATTTCTATTGCAAGACACCTCTGATATATAACTTCCTGAAATCCATTTCCCATTGTGCTATGTACTTTCATAGCACATCCGATAATTTTATGTGTAAGTTCATCTTTTATTTCTTCTTTCATAAAAGGTTTTCCTCTCTCCTCTTATCCATCTCATCTATAAAGGTTAACAAAATCCCGTTAATCCCTTAATCCTGAAAATCCCGGTTCAGACAATCTTCCCCACAAGTCCTTTGAATTTCTCATAATTCACCGCCACACCATCATCCAGGTCAAGAACCACCTGCATATCTGCCATATGTCTCACCGGCTCGTCATATTTCCTGAGTTCATCTTTATGAGCTGCTATTTCAGTGATCTTTTTCTCTGTCTGTTTCTTCTCCCTGGCATCTTTCATCTGAGCCAGGTTTTCCCTGGCATGTTTTTCTGCTATTTCCAGTCTTCCCTGCAGTTCATGGAGATAATCTATCCTCATTTTTGCTATGGTGCTTTTATCGTATCTGTGGATATATATAAGAGCATTGAAGGCTTTGTTTTTTCCCGATGTAAAGAGCCAGTAGATGGGCCTTTTCTGGTATATTCTCACATGGTCTTTATAGAAGTCGTTGAGGAAATATTTTCTTATTCTCTCTCTTGAAGTTTCATTATCTGTTTTTCCCAGGACAGAGGCAATGAAATCAATATTTTCATAGAGATTCTCAGAGCCGAAGGTGACTCTTAAGAAATCTATAAACCTTGCCACTATGTCATCATCAAACCAGTCTGCAGAAAGGACAGGGATTATGCCGTCATCGTCTGCAGGGAATGTTTTGTATTTTGATGGGTCAAAGGTGCCTCCTGCATAGATGAGGCCGGGAGAGTCAAGGGAGTAACGGCCCATCATACATCCTACTGCATAGGAGATGAAGGATTTTATGTCTCTTTCAAGATCAGCTTTTCTGATTGTTATGTCTTTGTCTTCTACTTCAGGGGTCATTTCATCCTGGAGCCCGTAGATTTCTATGAAGAGGCGGTTAAGTTCTTCTTCGTTGGATTTTAACTGGTTGAATTGAGATTCTGTGAAAGTTGTCCAGGAGTTGAAGGCATTTTGTATTCTGCCGTCTGTTTTATGTTGGAGGAGTGGATGAATCTGAAAGTCCCAGGATGTTTCGAAGGAGTCCCAGTCGCGCCGGGAGATCTGGATACATTCTTCTGCAAGGGTGTCTATGAGGAGTTTGATGGATTCAGATGAGGGGAAGATTATGGGGAGAGAGGCTATGTTGCCGACTTGGAAATGCATAGTAGGATTTAAAATTTTTAGAAAACTTATAGACAAATTACTTACTAGGAAAGCCAATAAATAATTAATAAATTTATGTTCGAGAAACAAACAAGAACCGGATACATCAAAAATAAATCCTATAGGTGAAAATCTTGCTCCAAAGTTTGTAGAGCTAATATCAGACCAAGTTATACATTCTTTAAAATAATATTCTTTAGCTCTTACTGGTGCACCTTTATAAGTCAATGGAATGTTTGATGCTTTATGGATATCCATGCCATCATTATACCAATTCACTATATATTCATTATTCCCATACCATTTTCTAAATCCGCCCCCTTTATTATATGGAAACCAAGTTAAATCACTTACCTTAGCAAATTCTCTGTTACAAATATTAAAACCAATATTACAAATATTGACTTCATACCAATATCTTAAAAATTTCTTATTATTACAAGTTGCTAGACCTTGTTTGGGTTTTGCAATATTATCAAGAACATCTGACTTTTTAAATACTTCCCTTACCACATCACTCACCCAGTAAGCAATAGGTAAACCTGGCATCTTTGTAAAATCTTCATATTTAGTGTTGATAAATCTATAATTACAAGAAAGAAACTCTTCTTCTTTTTGTTGTGGATTATTAAAATTTACAAGTCTAACAAATACGGGCTTAAAATTATTAATATTTTCATTTCTAATAATAAAACTTGTACTCTGAACAACTTCCCCCCCAATTTCCTCAAAAGCTCTTGCTCCAAGATGAATCATTGAAAAAATAGTATTAAATTTTAACAATTTTTCTCTTAAATTTTGAAAACTAGATAAGAACATCCAAGAGTGCTGAGTAATCATCGCTGTAAATTTTGTTTTAGCAGCAATTCGTATACATTTTTCAATAAAACAACCAAATAAATCACTACTACTATCAGTATAATTTAATTTTAAAAAATCTTTTAATTTATCTTGAATATTTCTTGTATACATATAAGGCGGATTGGTCACAACCACATCATACTTCCCGGCCAGTATCCCGGCCTGCTTCACAATCCCCCTGACCCTCTCAACCAGATGGTGTGAAAAAACATCACATTCCTTCTCAAACCTTTCCAGTTCCTTCTCAGCCTCTTCCCTGTCAAAATCAGTGACTTCAATCAGCGAGCCGAATTCCTTGCCGTCAACAAACTGTTCACATAATTTCGTCAATAACGGATAACCCTGCATGGGCGTTTCGCGAAACGCCCCTGCATTAAATTCCTGAATGGAACATAAATTCAGGGAAATCTCTTCACGAAAAACCCTTCTGTTATAGCTCCTTGCCTTCATCATCAATGCAAAACATGCCAGTTGTGCCGCCCTGTCATCTATATCCAGGCCATATAAATTCTTCGTCAGAATCAATCCCGGTATTTCCCTCTCGGAATACCCGGCACTCCGATAAATCTCATACATCACTTCAAAGGCATAAACAAGGATATGGCCCGACCCCATACAGGGATCTAATATTTTTATAGCTTCAGGATTCAGATTTTTATCTATTATTTCATCTAACTGCTTCTGAACCTCCGGTTCCTGTTCTGCCGGCTCAATATAATATTTCCACTTTTCCTGCAATTCCCTGTCAGGATGTGCCTCCAGCCATAACCTTCCGGCGGAATTTTCAACCATATATTTTACAATCCATGCAGGAGTAAATAACTGTGTCGCAGCAGGGATATTTTCTTTAGATATCTTTATGTTCTTCTTTAAATCGGCGAAAACTTCATCCTTCTTCTCGGAAATATAAAACTGATAAAGCCATCCTATTATCTCAACTTCTTTAAAATCATGTTCATCTATCTCAGCTACGAGTTTCCTTATGACGGAATCGGTAAACAGGAGATTATCAGGTAACAGAAGTTCCGTATAATCTAAAATCTCTTCAAAAAGAAAAGGAAGTATTTTAGATAATTCATTACACTGGGTAACAAGAAGATATTTATATAAATTTTCTGAATCATTACAATCCTGAAATCCGTAAATAATCTCTTTATCCAGAGGAAGATCTATAGAGAGAGCAGACGTTATTATATCAGGTTCTGTTTTATCGGGAGTAATGGAAGAAAGGACTCTTACTCCTGTGGGAAGATAATCATTTACTTCCATGAAACGAAGGGCAATAAAACGGTTAAACCAGGTATAGGCCGTTTCTTCCATAACCTGCTCATACCCCTTCTCTAAAACTCTTCTTACAAGGTCTTCTCTCTGTTTCTTTATCTTTTTAATATGAACCCTGTCTCCTATGACAATCCCGTCATCGGATTCACTTACAACAGGTTCTATCTTTTCTGATGTTATGCCGTAATATTCTGCTTTTTTAGCCATGTGATAGAGGAGGTTTTTTCTTGCTTCTACGGAGAAATTCTTTATGGCGCTTTTGTTCATTGATTGATGTCCTTTCTTTTTAATTGTCTGAACCGGGATTTTCAGGATTTAGGGATTAATGGGATTTTTACAAAATTCTACATCATGTAGCTTTAAAGAACATTGAGGCTTTCTTCTATAAATAATGACTTTAACAATTTATCTGACGTGAAAAAAACACATGGTTTATTTTTCAATATCAATGCGGAAGCCAGTTGTAAAGAATCCAGAGTTCGCAGACCTTTATTTCCGTATTTCATTAACAGTTCAGACGCACTCTCTATAATTTTAGCATCCAGATTTATCCACTGAAAATTGGCATAATCATCATGAAAACATTTAATAGCTTCAACGGCAATATCCTGTTTTATATTACCTTCTCTGACCTTTTTCCATATGGCAGAGCGAAATTCCAGAATTGCAATTTCACATAAATATATTTCATCAATATTTACAATACCATTAAGGATTTTATCGGAATCAATTTCATTATGATACAATTTTAAAAGAGAGGAAGTATCGATAAATGCTTTCATATCGATGTCCTTCGTTCTTCTATAAGAGCATCACAGAGAGAGCCTTTATAGTCCTTTAAAATTTCTCTGCTCTTATTAAAAGAGAAATTTTTTATATCGAGTTTTTTAGAAGGATATGAATCAACTTCATCCAAAAAAGTCACTATGACTTTAAGAGGTTTTTTTATATCCATATCCCCACTCAGAATAAGCTTCCCATTTTCATAAATACCTTCAACTGATAACATTTTTTCACCTCGTGAATAAAATCAATAAATTCATTAATTTATATAATCTGTCCGTTATCATAGATTGCGTCTATTGTTTTATACATTTTAACAACCTGCCTTTTCAGGAAATATGAATTCCTGAAAAATCGATTTTCTTAAAATATTATAACATATCAATTTAAGTGCAACAATGTGACCGCTCCCACCGCTAA
>JAKPQU010000052.1 GCA_029555925.1 Bacillota bacterium | reverse complement strand
TTACGCGTCACGCGTCACGCTTAAAAAAGGAGGAATTAACTTATGATGGATTCATACGAAATAATAAACTATATTGCACAGGCACCCAGGAAATCCCCTGTAAAGGTGTATCTTTCAGGAGAACTGGATAAAATTGATTTTGCCTCTTTAGAATTTATAGGAGGTAAAGATGCCGGGGTACTCTTCTGTGAACTTTCTGAATTTCAGGAATTTTATGAAAAGAATAAACATTTCATAAAGAAATATAAAAAAGAAATGCCATGCAGGAATTCTGCCATACCTCTTGCGGATCTGAGTAAATACAATGCAAGAATAGAGCCGGGAGCAATCATAAGGGACCATGTGGACATAGGCGACGGAGCTGTCATAATGATGGGAGCCGTATTGAATATAGGAGCTTCCATCGGTGAAAAAACTATGATAGATATGAATGTCGTTGTCGGAGGAAGAGCCATTGTAGGCAAAAACTGCCATATAGGAGCAGGTTCCGTCATTGCGGGAGTCATAGAACCTCCCAGTGAAAAATCAAGTGTTATAGAAGATAATGTTCTTATGGGAGCAAATGCAGTTGTACTTGAAGGGGTAACAGTCGGTAAAGGTGCTGTTGTTGCAGCAGGTTCCGTGGTTATTTCCGACGTAAAACCCTTTACTGTCGTTGCCGGAGTTCCTGCGAAAGTTATTAAAGTAGTGGATGAGAAAACAAGAGAAAAAACAAAATTAATAGAAGAATTGAGGAGATTATAGTTAATATTATGAATATCGTAGTCCAGAAATACGGAGGCAGTTCTGTTGCGGACACAGGCCGTATAATGAATGTGGCAGGTAGAATAGAGAAGAACATACAGCAGAATTTCAGAGTCGTAGTAGTTGTTTCTGCCATGGGAAAATCTACCGATAATCTTATAAAACTTGCAAAAGAGATAACGGAATATCCCGAAGGCAGAGAAATGGATATGCTCCTTACGACAGGTGAACAGGTTTCTGCCGCATTACTTTCTATGGCACTTCATACGAAACATATTAAGAGCATATCTCTGAATGCTTTTCAGGCCGGCATCATGACAACAGATGACCATACCCGGGCAAGAATTAAATCTTTTGATAAAGAAAAAATACTTTCTTTCCTGAAGGATTACAATGTACTGGTCGTTACAGGATTTCAGGGTATTACTGAAGATGGTAATCTTACGACCCTGGGAAGAGGAGGATCTGATACTTCTGCAGTGGCTCTTGCGGCAGACCTTGGAGTAAACTGTGAAATATACAGCGATGTTCCCGGTATATATACGGTAGATCCTAAATTACATCCGAAGGCAAAAAAATTAAAATATGTCGCCTATGACGAAATGCTTGAAATGGCCAGTCTGGGAGCGAAGGTTTTACACAGCCGTTCTGTAGAAGTGGCGAAGAAATTCGGCATTACCATTTACTGCGGTTCGTCTATGACAGATGAGGAGGGAAGTTACGTGGTTTCGGAAGATATGATGATAGAACAGCCTGTGGTTACAGGACTTTCAGTCATGGAAAATCAGACACAGGTTACAATAACAAATATGGCCGTCGATTATGATTTTGCCCTGAATGTATTTGAAGGTGTGGCAAAGGAAGGTCTCAATGTGGATATGATTTCTATTATAAAACCAAACGGAGGCCTTACAGTTTCCTTTACCATAGTGGAAGATAAGAAAGAATTTTTAAATAATGCTTTAAGCAAATTCCTCAAAGGTTTTAACGGAAATATAACCTATCAGTCCGGTTATGTAAAGGTTTCTGTTGTAGGAATAGGCATGAAATCGTCGAGCGGAGTGGCATCCAGATTTTTTAAAGCTATGACAGGTATACCTATAACACTTGTTACAACTTCGGAAATAAAGATTTCATGTCTTGTCGAGGAATCGTATAAACAGCAGGCAGTAGATGCTCTTGTGAAGGAATTTCAATTGTGAGTCGTGAGTCGTGAGTCGTGAAAAGTAGGGGCGACCCCCTGTGGTCGCCCGGTACCGGTGAAACCACCCGTGACGCATCACGAACCACGCGTCACGCGTCACGCGTCACGTGTCACGATTCTTAATAAGGAGTTTAACATGTCAACATTAAAACTGTACAATCCTTTCCCATTAGAAGTATCTAAAGGCAGAGGGATTTATATCTATTCAAAAGATGGTAAAGAATATACGGATACTTTTTCCGGTATAGGAGTTTTGTCGTTCGGCCATTCTTATGAACCGTTATTAAATGAGATGAAAAATAAAATGGATAGATATATGCATATGTCCAATTATTTTAAAGATGAAGACCTCGACGTGTTGTCAGGTAAACTGGTAGAAGCCACAGGGAAAGATGGCAAAGTCTTTTTTACCAATTCCGGAACGGAAGCAACAGAAGCCGCTCTGAAGGCGGTAAAGAAAATTGCAACTGAAAGGAAAAATAAAATCATATATTTCTCTAAAGCTTTTCACGGAAGAACGCTGGGCGCTCTTTCTCTGAACGGATTTAAGAGTTTGAAAGAACCTTTTTTACCTCTCCTTCCCGATACCGTAGAACTTATGTTTAACGATGCAGAATTATTCGAAGATTATATGACCAGATACGGAGAACAGGTGGCGGCAGTGTTTCTGGAACCTGTTCAGGGTTCAGGCGGAATAATACCTGTGAGCCGGGATTTTGCCGATGCTGTGATGAAATACAGGAAAATCTTTAAATATATAACTGTTATGGATGAAATTCAGGCAGGTCTCGGACGAACGGGACATGTCTATTCATATCAGAATTTTAATCTTGAACCTGATATAATTACTGCAGGAAAAGCTCTGGGAGGAGGACTTCCTCTCGGTGCCGCCATATTCCTGGGAGAAACGTCGGAAATTTTAAAAGGTGCCGACCATGGCTCCACCTTTGCACCCAACCCTGTTGCTCTGGCAGGAGGAAGATTTCTTATGGAACATTTACCGGAACTCCTTGAAGATGTTTCTAAAAAAGGTCTTTATTTTAAAGAACTTCTCGGTAATATAACATCGTCAAAGATTCTTGAAGTAAGAGGCACAGGGCTTATGATAGGAGTTGTTCTGGATAAAGCTTACCCGGAATTAAAGGACAGAGCATTTAAAGAAGAAAATCTTCTTTTAAATTTTGTGGGAAATAACAGTATAATAAGATTGCTTCCGCCATTAAATATTGAATATAAAGAGATTGATGGGATTGTCGGTAAATTATCCGGCATATTAAAAAATTAACATTTTGTTAACATAATAATATTGTTTTTATTGCCCCGGAACATTATTATAATTATGAAATGATTGAAAGGAGCTTATGGTATGAAAATAAATTCTGCCAGTCAATCTGTTAGCATAATAAATAATAATCTACGAAAAGATGAAAAAAAAGGTATAAAAGATACATTCTCTTCCTGTGAAGATGTAAATATTCAGAACAAGCAGTTCCTGATGAAACCTTCTTTTAAAACAAATATAAAAGAACTGGTTCAGGAGGGGCTGGACTATAAATTACCTGTTCTGGCCGGAGGTACAGCCGGATTTTGTATAGCAGGAGCAGGCATAGCTGGAAAGCTGTGCTCAGAAGTCCCAGCACTCAGCATATTTGGAGTCGCTGTTGCATCAGTCCTTGCCGGTGTGGCTACATTTAAAGCGGCGGGATGGACAGGAAGCAGTGATGCAGAATTAAAGAGTAATCTTAAGACCGGTCTTGCCGGTGCAGGCCTGGCTCTTGGCTGTGCAGGTCTGAGTGTTGTATCGGCTCCTCTTGCAATGGCAACAGGTTTTGTGGCAGGAGCGGCAAAATTTGTCCATGATGCCAGGGAAATGGCTTCACTGGAGTCTTAATTGTACATATCCGATGCAATATGTTTGCCCGGACTATAAGAAAATAATATTTTAACGATAATAATATAATCTTCCGGAGGGGAGATTATATTATTTCCGGAGGCTTTTATGATTACACCAATAGAACTTCGCCATATAATGCATCAAAATCCTGAACTTTCTTTTCAGGAATTTAATACGACAAAATTTTTGCTTCAGAATATCTCTGAATTAAAATCGCAGTCTCTTAAAATTCATATGCCCCTTCAGACAGGATTTATTGCGGAATACCGTGTTAATGAGGGAGAATTTTTTCTCTTCAGAGCAGATATTGATGCTCTTCCGGTGAGAGAAGAAACAGACTGTCCCTTTAAATCCTGTAATAATTTCATGCATGCCTGCGGTCATGATGTTCATACCTCAATTCTTTACGGATTTTTACAATATGTTGTGAAACACAGGATAGAGCAAAACATCCTCTTTTTGTTTCAACCTGCAGAAGAACTCGGAGCAGGAGCAAAGAAAATTTTAGATACAAAAATACTCGAGCGGTTTAATATTTCCAGATCTTTTGCCCTTCATGTAATCGATGAATATCCGGAAGGAACTGTAGCTTCTACCAGGGGAGCACTTTTTGCATCATCAATAGAACTGAATGTGGAATTTTTCGGCGTAAATACCCACATCGCTTTCCCCCAGAAAGGTAAAAATGCTCTGAATGCTTTGCGGAGTTATCTGGATATGATTGACAGAATTCCCCTGAATCCTCTGGAACCTTTTGTTTATGGCACAGGTAAGGTTGTTTCGGGAACTGTAAGAAATATCATACCTGCCCACGCAATAGCGGAATGTGCCATAAGATCATTGAGCCTGAAGAAAAACCGTGAATATGTCCGGAAATTCACGGGAATACTTGAAGGTATAAAGGTAATGACAGATGTGGATTATAAGCTCACAGAAGGTGAAGTATGTCCCGAAGTTCTTGTAGACAGCAACATGTATGATATGGCGGAGAAAATTCTTTCAAAAAAATACAATTTTATCGATTGCGGATATAAAATGACAGCAGAAGATTTTTCATATATTTCACATATATATCCTTCTTTTATGTTCTGGCTCGGTACAGGAAGAGGAAATGCTGCAGGACTCCATAATCCGACATTTCTCCCTGATGACAGTGTAATTGAACAGGGAATAGACATATTTACAGAGTTACTTTTTGGATTTCTGAGAAAATCGTGATGCGTAACGCATTACGCATCACGCATCACGCTTTACGACAGATTATCCGTTCCTCTTTAATTTCCCGGTCCTTTTAACGTATTTTTCTCCCATGTTAAACACTATGAGGCCGAGAGGAATGGTAATTAAACCTGTAATGAAGAGTAATATAATCGAATTTTTTAACTCTAAAATTCCTGCACCATCCATAATGGCATGTCTCATTGCCTTCAGAGTATAGGTTGCTGGAGAAAGATATGACAGTGGCTGAATCCAGCGGGGCAGCACCGATAAGTCATAATATACTCCTGAAACAAGTAAAATCATGGCCTGAATTATATGTGTTGCCTGATGCCCTTTCTCGGGAGACAGAAGAGGCAATACTGCCGACATAAGCCCCAGACCTATAAAGAACTGTCCCGATTTTCGGGACAGTTCTTATTAATAAGCTTTATATTTAGCGCGTCACGCGTCACGCGTCACGCGTCACGATTACATATAATCGCCTGAACAGTCAGTCGGGACAGGAACAGAAGGTATAGCAAGTCCTTTCGGTTCTCTTAAAGGTTCAGTGCCAAAGGCTTCTTTATATTTACTTTCCATAATATGTATAAATTTATCATATATACCGTATTCTTTGAGCATATCTGCCGTTTCGTGTTCAAGGCCGCCCGTCATTGCAAGAAGGTTGGGGAATGTGCCGTCCACAGTTTTTACGCAGCATGCTTTTTTCCCGTCATTTGTAGCAGATTCTCCTCCTCCGAGAGGCCCCTGCATTTTATTTGCTTTCAACATATTCAGAAGCCACGCCAGTCCCTGATTACCTTCTGTTTTACCTGCACATTCCTGAAGGGTGGGAAATACGCCGTAAATGGCAAATTTGTCATTATGAACAGGCTCCATTGTGCCTATTCCTTCTATACCGCAGGCAGAGAGATATCCTGTGCCTCCCGGCTCGTTTGTTGAAGCTCCCAGCCCCGGATAGCCTCTTTCTGCCGCATTCTGTGTCCTTATTTCTTCTCTTATTCTGAACAGAGCTTTATATTCAGGTATGTCACGGAAGGGAAGGAACAGGTATGCCCAGCTTTCATGGGCTGAACCGCACCATGCTTCCCATGTTGTGCCATCTTTATGTTCAACTCTTTTTGTATGGACATTTTCCCATATTTTCTTCTGATCATCTTCTGAAATATCTTTGGCGAAAAGTGATACGAAGAGTATTAGCATGAGCCCTTCGTGGAAATCTCCCAGGTAATCGCATTTACCGGGAACATTTTTACTTGTTTTATATTCCGTATCGGGGGACTCAGGGTTTACGACCTGCACATCTGCCCTTATTTTCCCCGCTTCTTTATCGTAAAAAATCTTTCCCAGTTTCGATGTGAGCAGATCTGAATATTCTTTGTATTTATCGGCTAATTCTGTCATTCCTGATTTTCTTAAAGCTCTTTCCGCCGAAAGAACACTCCAGACCCATTCTCCGTTATCGAGGCCCGGTATGGCTCCGACCCAGTCACTGGCAGGAGTGACTTCGTCTTTTATATAAATCCATGGCAGAAACCCTCCGTAACCGGGATTCTTTTTGTGAAAATCCATGTAGCTTCCCATTTTCTTTTCAAGTATGTCTGCCGCTACCTGTTTTGCCATGGAAGGATTGTTCTTCGAAACTACAAGAGCAGCTTTTTCATCTCCCTCCAGCGCTTTAATACATAAGCCTATGTCGAGAGATTCCTTTGAAGGAGCACTCCAGAAACGTACATCTTTAATATGTCCCGTTTTTTCATCCAGATTGAATCCGTCAAATATGAGTCCTGTTTTTTTATCTCTTGCCAGGGAGAAATATTCACCTTCACCTTTGAGGTAATCCTGTTCGAAGGCTTTTGCCTTTACAGGATCGGTCATGATTTCCTGCACTGTATATTTAGAGGCGAATTTAAAAGGTTTTGCTTCTGATGCACCTGTTACAGGCTGTTTTATTTTCTGGAGAAACGGTTCTTCTTTATTTATATTACCATGTAATACTACACTGTCACGGGGTAGTTCAATAGATTCCTCTTTCTGTGATTTTAATGTACTGTGTTCTATCGGTTTTTGTTGAGAAGATATGGGGCCCAGCATATATAAAACCTCCTTTGATTCGTGACGCGTAACGCGTGACGCGTGACGCGAGATTTCTATGTTGATATTTTTATTAAAAAAATGCTTAACTCCTGTTTGATAAACCCTTTACCCTTCACCAATTATAACATTGACAACGGTATAAAGCAATTTAAAAGGTGAATAAACTGATACCCGTCACGCGTGACGCGTCACGATTTTATCACCATAGAATCTTTTCAAAAGATATATGCACATTATAAATACGACCATACCGGGAATAAAAATATAAAATGGCAGAAAAGATCCTTCTTCCAGGAGCCATTTTGTGCCCGGATCATTTTCCGGCATAAAATAAATGGCGATATAAACAAGACCGTTATTTATGGCATGGACTAACATGCCGGGAAAAATGCTTTTACTTCTCTGTGCAAGATATCCCAGATAAAGCCCTATAATCATAGTGGGAATAAATCTGTAGGGGCTCATGTGAAATGAGCCGAATACCAATGCTGTAAAAACTATGGCATGAAGCTTGTTTTTTAAATGTTTTTCCAGTGTTGACTGAAGGACTCCGCGGAACAGTGTTTCTTCACAGAGGGCAGGAAGAAGGGCAATCATAGAAAATTTAATAATAAAATCCAGTACCCCATTTTTGCTTTTCAGGACATCCAGTAATGGACCGAGAACTTTTTCTGCAGAAGGGAAGGGGAAGAATATATTCTGAACGGCTGAAATCTGCATGGTAACTACCATGCCGGACAGGCCGAGCAATATGGCTATAAGGATGGTACCTATGGAAAATCTCCTGATTCTGAGTATTTCTTTAATATCATATTTCCAGAAATATAAAAATATAATACATGGGCTGAATATGAGAAGTAATTGAATCATATATACCCCTCCGATAAGCCCTAAACCTTTAAATCTTGATCCCAGGAAGAAAAAGAGGATAAAGATTATGCAAATAAGCACGAAAGCTTCCGAAGGAGACGGAAATCTTCCTTTTCTTGTTACTTTCTGTCTGGATAAAAAATGTGGCATAGAAACATCGACTGTTTCTCTGAAAAGAATATCTTCCTGCTCGAATAATTTCAGTGCTATCCACAGTATGAGAGACGTATATAAAAAAGTTGCAAGAAATGTAACTATTGTATGGCCTGCATTAAAATCTCCTTTTAATATATCGCGGAACAGAATTGATACATTGAATATAGGCACTATAGATGTTGCATACGTGGCTTTCATGCTTGGCGAGAAAATGATTGAAAGAGGCATGAACATAAGAAGTGTAAGGGCTGACAGATAATTTGAACCTTCTTTGTAGCTTTTTGCCACCATCGTAACAGCCATGATGGCAGAACAGACAAATCCCGTAAGTGGGATCATGAGGAAAATTACTGCCATAAAAGCAGTCCAGGTAAAAGAAATGGGCAGTTTTGCCAGAGCCTCCTGGGCAAGTGTAGCAAAGGTAACGGTGGAACTCAGAAGATGGAGACAGGTAGACATAAGAGCCGTAGCCCATACAGCCATAAATTTCCCTATAATAATATCGCTTTTTGTTATCTTACTCACAAGGAGTGTCTCAAGAGTGCCTCTTTCTTTTTCTCCCACAATTACATCAAGAGCTGGAAGAAAGCCTGCCGTAATAGTAAAGAGTATTATTAAAAACGGTAAAATGCCTCCTATCATAGAGCCTATTTCTCTTTTTTTGGTAGAAACTGTTTCAGATGACATTTTAAGAGGACTTATAAGAGACATGGATAATGCTCTGTATTTAAGCCGATTTTTTATGAGTATATCATTATAAGTTTTAAGTACCTCGTCAATTCTGTTTCTTGCCATCATTGATAATTCATTGGTAGAATTATAATGAAATTTTAGCTCGAAACTTTTATTGCTTACAGGATCTTCCGTATAATCATCAGGAATAAATATTATAAGTTCCAGTTTGCCTTCTGAAAGCATTTTAAAGGGATTTTTCAGATCCACTTCTTTCATAAGAGGGGTTCCTCTTATCGTTTCAGAAAGTATGGGAGATTTTATGCTGTTAAATATATATACCCTGCTGGTACTGTCTTCTGCTTTTTTTATCTGTCCCGTAAAGAGTGATGATGTAATAATAACTACAAGAGGGTAAAGCACCAGAGGGAGGAGGAACTGTGAAATGAGAATATTCCTGTCTCTCAGGGTATCTTTCATTTCTTTTTTAAAAATTATACTAATTGTTCTCAGATTGAATGGCCATCTCATTTATTTTCCCGTTATCCTCTTCTATCAATGATAAAAATACGTCATCCAGATATTTCTCTCCTGTTTTTTCCTTGAGTTCTTCCAGGGTTCCCGATGCAATAACATGTCCCATATGGACGAGACATATTTTATCTGCCAGTTTTTCGACTATTTCCATTTCATGAGTTGAAAGCAGAATACCTTTACCCTGTTCTCTGGCTTTTTTTATAAATGATATGATTGTTCTGCTCGTCATGACATCGAGCCCCAGAGTCGGTTCGTCGAGGAATAATACAGGAGGATTATGGATAATAGTTCTTGCAATGGAGATTCTCTGCCTCTGTCCTGTAGAAAGCTGTCCGCATTTACGATGTAAAAATTTGTTCATATCAAGAAGTTCACTTACTTCTTCACATCTTCTTTTTAATGTTTCTTTATCCATACCGTAGAGACTTCCTATATAATACAGCATTTCAACTGCTGTAAGACGGCTGTAAAGTCCGGTATTTCCTGTAAGAAATCCTATCTGAGATCTTACTTCGAGAGGATTGTCTCTTATGTCATAACCTCCGATTGTGGCGGTACCGTCTGTAGGTGAAAGTATTGTGGACAACATACGAAGCAGTGTGGTTTTTCCCGCACCGTTCGGGCCAAGGAGACCGAATACCTCTCCTGCTTCAAAGGAAAAGGAAATATCCAAAACTGCATCTATAAAGCCGAGTTTTCTGTCTTTAAAGGTTTTTTTTAAGTTTTTTACTTCTACTAATGACATTTATTAAATTCCGTAATACATGATAGATGGATGTCGTAATTTATTCAAATTTCTTGTTGGACTTCTTTACTGTTCCGGGCTTAAGCATGTAATAAACGTTTCCCTCCAGTCACGCGTTACCCGTCACGAGAGTATATATTTTGTGCTCACCCTGGTAAAATCATTTTCTCTGATTTAAATTATTATACCATATATGGCAGAAAAATGTAATCGATTGACAAGTCTGAAGTTAATATATACAATAGAATTTATCTAAGTACCGCTACAGGTAAAAGGGTATCCATAAAAAGCTTCTGCCTGGCAGGCTCTGGAGAAGAAAAATTAGTTTTTTCTATAGTATTAGAAATTAAATAAGGGCTAATTTATTGTCTGTAAAGCAAATTAAATAAGGCAAATTATTTTTCTTCGTAAGAGCCTGTCAGGCAGAAGCTGATAAATGGTTACGAATTTACCTGTTACGGTACTAAGTATGGCAACAGGTAAATTAAGTAACCGAAATTTTATTTATCGTGACGCGTAACGCGTAACGCGTGACGGGAATAAAAACCTTAATCTATACATGATACAGATTTTTTCGGATACTCTTTTAGTGTTGATAACGGTAAATATTCCGCTGGTTACAGTCGTGACGCGTAACGCATAACGGGAGTATACAAAATTACAGATTATCCGGTGTCGTATTTATCACTGGCAGCACTGAGAAAAGATTGGCGATGTAAAATATTTGATGCAAACACGTCTTATAAGATTATTCATTCTGATTATAGTTTTCATTACTGTCCTTAGTTTTTCTCCCTGTCTTAAAAATGGCTTTACTGAATGGGATGACCAGGCATATGTTATACACAATGAAATGATAAGAAGTTTATCCCTGGAAAATATAAAAAATATATTCAGTATTTCCGGTGTCAGGGGGGATATTCCATTTGTGAAAAGTCTTTATCATCCTCTTCCTTTCCTGACTTATGCCGTCGAATATCACTTCTTTCAACTTAACCCTTCTGTCTATCATTGCACAAATATTATTTTGCATGTATTAAATACTCTTCTGGTATTCTGGATGATTTTTATCCTTGCTGATAATGTGATTGTAGCCTTTATAACAGCAATTTTTTTTGGTGTACATCCTCTCAGGGTAGAGTCTGTAGCATGGATTGCAGAGAGAAAGGACGTTCTCTATAGTTTTTTCTTTCTCGCTTCTCTTATTTGTTATATTTATTATATGAAAAAGAGAGCTTACAATTATTATTATCTTTCTTTATTTATGTTCCTCTTATCCCTTTTTTCAAAACCTATGGCTGTAACCCTTCCTTTTGTTTTATTACTCTTTGACTATTTTATGGAACGAAAATTAACTGTCAGCAATATTACAGTCAAGATTCTATATTTTCTACTGTCAGGAACATTTATTATTATACAGGGTTTTATTATACTATTGAACCGGGACCCGGAAGCCAGGCATTATACATTTTTTTATAATATCTGTATTGCCAGTCATGGGATAATATTTTATACAGGTAAATTATTAATGCCTGTAAAACTGGCCTGTATTTATCCCCATCCTTCCGGATATATTCTCCCTCCTTTTTTTATAGCTTATCTTTTTATTACTCCTCTCCTGTTTCTCCTGATAATTTTTTCACGGAAATATACAAAAAAAGTGATTTTTGGAAGTCTCTTTTTTCTTATTACCCTGTTACCTGTGAGTCAGTTAATCCCTGTTCCACCCGGTATAGCAGCTGATCGTTATACCTATATTCCTTCAATAGGCTTTTTGTATATTATAGCAGAAGGGTTTTACTGGTTATATAATAAATATAATAAGGTATTATTGTTGATAATTTTATCTTTGTTAATATGCACTCTGTCTTTTCTTACATGGAATAGATGTAATGTATGGTCTGATAATATAACATTATGGTCCGATACCCTGAGAAAATATCCTGATAATTTCATTCCCTATTATAACCGTGGATGTGCTTATTATGGTCAAGAAGAATATGACATGGCAATTGCAGATTTTTCAAAAGCAATAGAAATGAACCCTTTATATGAAAAAAGTTATTATAATAGAGCCAATGCCTATGGCAGGAGTGGAGAATATAATAAAGCTATTTCTGATTATACTCAGGCATTAAAACTTAACCCTGATTATAAAGAAGCTTATTATTACAGAGGAATTTCTTATGCCAGGGCAGGGGACTATGAAAAATCCAGGGCAGATATTGAAAAAGCAAAAATACTTGGATACAAAGTTGAGGAATATAGAAATAAAAAATAATTACTGTGATGAGCATAAAGAACACATAACTGCTCTCGTGACGCGTAACGGGAGGAAAACGTTTATTACATATTTATACCCAGGTCAGTATAAGAATATGTCATGGCAGGTGATGAATTATGATTGAAGATGATTTAGATGAATTGCTACGTCAGGAAGGTAAAGGCATGAGTGATATACTTGACTTTACTCAGGCTGCGGAACTGCTCAAAATAAGCCATCCGACCCTTTACAGATGGCTCGGTGAGGCGAAAATTAAAGGATTTAAAGCAGGTAAGCAGTGGCGCTTTTACCGTAAAGATCTTATCCAATTTATGCAGACAGAAGATACGGAAGAAAGCGGAGATTATTCTGAATTAAATAAAACTATTGAATTTTTTATTCAGAGACTTAAAAATAAACATTGTAATCTTCCTCGAAAAATTATTGATTACGAAACAGATGCACTCCTTTATCTGATCATCATGGATGGTCTGTCGGAAAAAGCTACTGATATACATTTAAATCCTCTCGCAGGAGATAATTATGAATTATTTTACAGAATTAAAGGCAAACTCGTAAAAGTAACTGATATGTCCTGTGTAATAATCCCTTTTCTCCTGAGGGAAATAAACAGAGCTTTCAGATTAATTGGCAGTATTCGTAAAGGACGTATGATTTTTAAAGGTGACACGCCATCGGAAATAAGAATTTCTGTTATAGAAACACTGGCAGGGGAAAAATATACTATGAAGCTGTTTGACATGACAGATGTTATAACAAATCTTTCTGTCTGTTTGAAATCAGAAGAAGATGTGAATGTAATAAGGGGGATGCTGGCAAAATCTTCGGGACTTATACTTGTGAGTGGACCTCCTCAGAGCGGAAGAACAACACTTGTTTACTCAATGTTACAGGAAAAAATAGACTCCACCCTGAATATCATGACAGTTGAAGAACATATTGAATATATACTTGACGGAGTAAGTCAGATACAGATAGATCATGATTATGAAGAGATATTTAACTCTGTTATGGATTCAGATCCTGATATAATTATGACCGGTGAAGTAAGAAATTCTGACAGAGCATCTCTGTGTGTTACCGCATCGGGAACAAAGCTTGTTATAGCACAGATTATGGCAAGAAATGCCGGAAATGCCATGCAGAGACTTTATGATATGGGCATAGAACCGTCAGCACTGGGAAGTGTTCTCATAGGTATTACGAGCGAGAAACTTTATAAAATTGCCTGTCCTCTATGCAGGGAAGAATATCTTTTTGATGAAAGTATGATGGAAAATTTTCCCGGTCTTTTTTCCTCTCCTTCTATCCTGATAAGGACACATGGATGTGAGAACTGCAATTATTCCGGTTATAAAGGTTATTATGTTATTTATGAGATATTTTCAGTCGATGAAGAATTAAGAAATATGATAATAAACAGAAGAAATTTTTTTGATATAAGAGAGAAAGCCATAGAAAAAGGCATGAAAACTTTTCACGAGCAGTCAGTGGAACTTCTTAAAAATCAAGTAATCACCATTGAAGAATTTATAAGGGTTACAGGTTTTGAATATAGAAAGAAACCTGTAGTTTATTAATTATGTCCTGCTTTATCAGCATAGTCATACCGGCTTTTAACCGTAAAGATACATTGGAGATTGTTCTTAAATCTCTTGATGAACAGAATTTTCCTTCTCAAGAGTATGAGATTATTGTAGTAGATAGTTCTTCAACCGATGGAACAGAAGAGATGGTAAAAAATCTTCAGCTAAAACCTGCTCTGACATTTATAAGTCAGGAAAACAGAGGCAGATCGGGGGCAAGAAACACGGGAATAAAAAAAGCAAAAGGTGAAATAATTCTTTTTACAGATGCAGATATAATAGCATCACCTGATTTATTGAAAGAACATGCCGCTTTTCACCGGAAATATCCCGGAGAAGCAGTAATAGGGCTTGAAGTTCAGGTCTCATCCATAGAGGAATATGAATATGTAAAGAAACATCCCGACAGAAGACATGAAATGCATCCTCATAACAGGAAAAAGCTTTCATGGCTTTATTTTATGACAGGTAACGCATCTGCCCGAAAGGATACATTGATTGAAGTCGGCATGTTTGACGAATGTTTTCAGGACTACGGATGGGAAGATATAGAACTTGGTTACAGACTGGCCAGAAAAGGGGTGCATATTAATTATGCAAGAGCTGCTGTGAACTATCATCTTCATCCTGTTCCCCTGGAGAAAAAATGTGAAATAATGAAAAAAGCAGGACAGTCTGCCGTAAAATTTTACAGGAAACATAAAGACTGGAAAATAAAATACCTCCTTGGCATGAATCCCCTTTCTCTTTTTATCCATTCCTTCATAAAACCTGACGGATGGCTTATCAATAAATGCAGAGAAAAAAAAGACAGCAAATTTTTCAAAGATATTTTACTTCAATATCATTACTTATGCGGCGTAAAAGAAGAACTTTTACAGTGAGCAGTTATCAGTAATCAGTGACCAGTAAAAGGTGAAGCTATTTTATCACTGGTCACTGCTCACTGGTCACTGAAGAAGCTGCCAGTTTTTCTTCTTTTGCAAATAGAGATAACACGGTTGAACCTGCTATAAGAATACTTACAATCATTAAAGAAAAAGACGTAGGAATTTTATATATGTCTATAATCAGCATTTTTACGCCTATAAAAGCAAGCACTATAGAGAGCCCGTATTTCAGATAGACAAATTTGTCTATTATGCCTGCCAGTACAAAATAAAGTGACCGGAGGCCAAGAACCGCAAAAATATTTGATGTATATACAATAAAAGCATCCTGTGTGATTGCAAATACTGCCGGTATTGAGTCAATTGCAAAAAGAAGATCTGTTGTTTCTATCACTACAAGGACAGGCAGCAGAGGTGTTGCTAAAAGCTTCATACCGTCTTTTATGAAGAATTTTGAACCTATATAATTCGGCGTAACAGGGAAGATCTTTCTGCAGAGTTTCAGAAAAGGGTTTTTCCCGGGATCTATCTGTTCATCGTCGTGAAACATCATTTTATATCCCCCGTATACAAGAAGAGCTCCGAATATATAAAGGATGAAATGGAATTTTTTAATTAATACTGTTCCCAGGAGAATGAAACTTGCTCTCATAAAAAGAGCGCCTATTATGCCCCAGAATAATACCTTGTGCTGGTATTCCAGGGGAACGGAGAAATATGAGAATACCAGTACAAAAACAAAGATATTATCTACCGATAAAGCCTTTTCTACAATATAACCTGTAAGAAATTCCATCCCTTTTAAATTGCCCTGAAAATAAAAAACTCCTGCATTAAACAGGAGGCTACAGGTAATCCATACAATACTCCATATGACGGACTCTTTCAGTGAAGGCTTGTGAGCCTTTTTGTTGAAGAAACCCAGGTCTATGAAAAGCATCGCGAAAATAAAAAGGTGAAAAAGAAGCAAAACTATTATCTTACTCAAGATATTATCTCCTTTTACTTACAGTGAAATATTTCATTAAGACTATATGCTATTATAACGCAACTTTTTTTTAATAACTAGGTATAAGCTTACAATTTTTAATATTTTTGAAAATTTTGGATAAGTGAGTGGTGAGTCGTGAGTCGTAAGAAGTGAAAAGTGAAGGGTGAAATCTATCTGTCACGCGTGATGCTTGACGCGTAACGCATCACGAATAAATATTACTTTTTTAAAAAAATTTATCGGAAAGACCGCAGGATACTCCCTCTATAGCTGAAGGCTTAGAGGGAGATGAATGCGGAGTTACTCATTTTAGCTAGATTTTTACAGATAACCCACCCTCTAAATATTCCAAAATAAAATATAGATATACATTACTTTGCGTATCTACTACATCAAAAACTAAGTAATACAAAGACTCGAGGCTATTTTTTGTCTAAGAGAAAATCAAGAATTTCAGGAGTGAAACATTTTTTTCTATATTTCGTAACTAACACTAAATGATATTTTAAACTGTATACACAATTATAATGAGCTTTTAA
>JAKPQU010000051.1 GCA_029555925.1 Bacillota bacterium | reverse complement strand
ATTTGCCTTATTTAATTTGTTTTACAGACAATAAATTAACCACTGGTTAATTTCTAATACTATAGAAAAAACGAATTTTTCTTCTCCAGAGCCTGCCAGGCAGAAGCTTTTTATGGATACCCTTTTACCTGTTACGGTACTAAGGGACTGTAAAAAACAAATCCGTCAAATTATTACAAGAGCTATTATCCTCGCGTAACGCGTCACAACACAAACTGTAACCATGATGTAGTTATTTCCTGACACCTTCTCTGAATTATTTATAACATACTTTACTCAAACAATAAATATATTTTTTCTCTGTACAATCATAGAAGACGCGAGATTATCAGCTTTTTCTCCGCCTTCTATAAGGGCAATGATAGAAAGAGCGAAGTGAAAACTGGTACCGGGCCCCTGGCTTGTAATTATATTGCCGTCTATTACAACTATTTCATCAAGCCATTCCCCTTCTTTCAACCTGTTGATAACAGCTGGATGACAGGTTATTTTTTTCCCCTTCAATATACCGGCAGCCTGAAGTACAAGAGGTGCCGCACATATAGCTCCGAGAATTTTTCCTTTTTCATGAAAAAACCTGATTGCCTTAAGAAGCTTCTCATTATCAATGAGTTTGTCTGTGCCTACCGCACCTCCCGGAAGAACTATCATATCAAAATCACTGAATTCTACCTCTGAGAGCGTAGTATCTGGTATTATCTTCACTCCCCGTGAAGCGGTGACATGACCTTCTTTTAAACCGGCAACAACTACCTCCCAGCCCGCCCTTCTGAGAGTATCTATTATTATAACCCCTTCCATTTCTTCACATCCGTCGGCAAGAGGTATGAGAACTTTTCGCATAAATAATAGCTCCTTTCCTGTTTCAATCTACCAAGGTGAGCATAAATAATACTTAACTGCTCTCGTAACGCGTAACGCGTGACGGGAGGAAGACTTTTATTATAGTTAGTTTCATAACTATCCATAAATAATGACCTCGTAATGCGTAAAGCGTAATGCGTGATGCGCAGGGATTAAACCCGTTACGCGTCACGACGATTTAAATTCTAATAAGTTATGAAATACACTATAAATGCTTATGCCCGGGTCAGTAACAGCTTATAAAATACAATATAGTATTATATAAATTTTGTATTTATCCTGTTATATGGTAAAATATTTGTAAGCTGACTGCCTACAGGCAAAACTAAAAAATATATTCGGCCTGGAGAAAGAGTGATCCTTTCAGGAAGGATTTTAGCAACCGTAAAAGAAATTATAAAAGTGCTAAGAAACTGAAAAAGGAGATTTATTATGACAGTAAAAAAAATTATAACACTAATAATTGCTCTGATAGTAATCCTGTCTATTATATCCTGCACAACGGAAAACTCAAATGTAAATGAAAAAGCCAGCCAGTTGAACAGCAAAGGAAGTAGCTTGAAAAGAGAAGCTGCATCTTTACTTAACCAGGGACAACATGATGATGCGGCTAAAAAGCTGGAAGAAGCTCTTACATGTTATGAGGAAGCCTTAAAAATAGATCCGAATTATACAAAAGCCAAAGAAAACAGAGCTGAAGTTTTAAAAGCACTGGGAAGGTGATATAAAATGTTAAAAAACCGTAAAGGTGAAGAAATTATAGTAGAAAATGACAGAGGAAGCATATGTGTACATTTGCTGGATAAAAAGGGATTTACTCTGGCCTGTGAGGAAATAGAAAAACTTGTGAAATTAATAAACAGCCACAATCCTCTTATGATAAGTACAAAACCTCTTTATGAGTATGGTACTTTTGTTCTGGCACCGAAAGGAAAAGAGCTGGAATTTAAACCACAGTGGTGGGCTGTAGAAAACAGTAAAAAAGAAGGAGTTGAAAATGTTTTAATTTCCGATAAAGTTGAATTCTGTAAAGCCCTTGAAAACTTAAAGGGTTTTGCCCTGTATGACCTTGGGAAATTACAGGAATGCCTCATAGCTTTTGATAAAATACTGGCCAGAGAGGACAATACGGATATGCTGAAACAAAAAGGTTTTGCTCTCTATAAACTCAAAAGATATGACGAAGCAAAAGCCTGTCTTGACAGAGTGGCTGAAACAGCGCCTGAGAAAGTAAATGTGGAAATGAACAGGATACAGGCAGAAATTAAAGAAAAGCTTCAAAATCAATTATAATAAATAGATATCGTGACGCGTAATGCGTAACGCGTGACGGGTGGAAATAATTCCTGCCAGTGTTAAATATAGCACTGCTCAACAAAGACTGTCCTCCCGACACGCGTTATGATTTTCATAATCATTACTATAAAAACACATATACCGGGAGGCTAAAATATGAATATTTACGAGCAGATGGTAGAAGTCTTTGAAATCATAGAACCACAGAGCACCAGAACCTTTATTTATGTGGACGATGAAACATTCGGCCTTAAAAAACTTATTGAAGATTTTCTGGAAGATAAAAAAGGTCCATTAACATTGGAATCTCTTATGAAATTTCAAAAATTCGTTGAAGACAGAAATATGACTTCTGTAATTATACCTTTCAGGGAAGCTCTGAGAAGAACAATAGAAAGAACTGTGGCAGCATACTCCGGCAAAGCTATATTTTTCTCAGATCACCATCATATCTATCAACCGGACAGGTATGATGTGAAATTTGCCGATTACATACATGAAAAAATCTGCAAGGAATGTTACGATTCTATGTCAAAGGTATATCAATATTATTCTGTAAATATTGGCCCTACTCTTCTGGAATGGTTCAGACAGAAAAGACCTGACATCATGGAGAGACTCGTAAAGGCAGACAGACGGGAACCAATTATGGCACAGACCTATACCCATCAAATACTTCCCCTCATAAGAAATGAAGAAGATCTTCGTGTGGAAATCATAGGAGGGATCAAATACAGAGATTTCATATTCGGTCCTCTACCGGAAAGCAGTTACAGAGGTATATGGATACCTGAATGTACCATAGGCATAAGGGAAGCCAGGTGTCTTGCAGAAGAAGGGATAGATTTTATCATATTAAGAGGCGATCAATCTGCCTATTTTGTAAATACAGTAAAGCCATATAAAATACAATGGGAAAAAGAGAATGGGAAAAAACTGGAACTTATTGTTTTTTATTATCACCATTTCAGTAAAGAACTCTCTTTTGACAAATGGACTACAGACAATCCCCATAATACAATGAACCATATGTTAAAAAACATACCTCATAACAGCATGATACTCCTTGCCCATGACGGCGAACTTGTTCATCACAGATGGGAATACTGCCATGCAGATGTATCTGGATTTTTCAAAGAAATGCCGGTAGAAGTATACAGAAGAAAACATCCTTCTGTTATAATGATGACCCCTTCCCGTTATATTGGATTTCTCAGGATGAAAGCCATGCTTGAAGGGAGGGAATTTTCACTGCCCGAGACAGAATTACCTGATTTTCCCACATCATGGTCATGCGGAGGATATGAAATCAAGTCTTTTACAACACTTAAAGGTATAGACATAGAACAGTTAATGAACAGTTCGGACAGAGATATAATAAGATATTATTCAGAAATGCTTGTAATAAGAAAACTTCAGGGCGGAACAGTTGACCCGGTAGATGAAAGTCAGTGGGAGTATCTTGTTACAGAGCAGATGGAAAAATTCAAAAATGAAGAAACCTTTCCTCTGAGTAGAAAAAGAAAAGAGGAAATAAAAAAAGACATGTACAGAGGAGTAAATATCTGTTATGACATAAGACGATTTAATAACATAAAAGCAGGAGGAGCAGGACGGTGGGCGTTTGGCAGCCTGGACTCCGGTAATTCAGATTATCAAACCTATCTTCGTGAAGCAGTAATGATAATAGAAGATAAAGTAATAGAACTGTTTAAAGAAAAGGTAGCACCGTGCTTTAAAGACACAGTAAAAGCAAAAGTAGATTTTATGATCTTCAGACTCGACGAGCTTTCAATTCCGAATGACAATGAAGAACGATTCGAATATCTGAGACGTATCTACCCTTCTATAACTGAAGAACAATCATACCTCTATCTGTCAAAGGAAGAATTTTTTGAAAAACATCTCATCATGCCTCTCTATGAAACAGAAACAGATGAAATATGGACACTGTTCTGTATATGGAACAGAATGAGAAGAGCCTATACGTCCTGTGCATACTTTTTCGATGATTTTAACAACCATGTGGCAGAAGATGCGGTTCTTCGCGCAACAGAAGCAGTATTCCTGATGGAAGAACATTTTAATATTAAAGTGAGTCATGATTTTTTAGAGAAACTTAAAGCATGTAAAAGCCGGTACAGAAGAGAGAGGAATCAGGGGCCCGATCTGTCTGCCGCTCGTGTGGCAAAGATTCATCTTAATATTCTTAAACTTGAAAAATCAATCACATCCATAGAAAAAATAAGTAAAGACAGTTTCATGGAATATATAAGAAGTGGGAAATATTCCCTTCCACACCCTGCTTCTGAAGCACAGGAATATTACCGTGCCTTTGTAAATCAGGAGCTGGCAGGGTTTACAAGTAGAGAAGGTATTGAAGAACTTATTTCGAAAACATCCAGGGAAGTGGCAAGAACTAAAGAACCGGTAAAAATTGTAATAGAAAAAAGAGATCTCACAGCAGGAGATATATTGAGCAGATTCAGAATAGATGTAAATTATGACCAGCTTGAACCGGAAAAACCTTATCTTATATCACCTGTGGATAACGATGTACTTATATCTGCAGAAATAGATGAAAAGTATCACGAATATGTTTCTTCTTTTTATGTAAATAATATATCTCTGTGTCTGCCAGATTATGGCGTAGAAATGAAGAAAGTAAAAAATGTATTTATCGATCCTGAAAAAATTATCCTGGAAGGTTCAAATAATGATGGTAAAAACAGAAGGGACGGAGCTTTTAATCCTATCCGGGAAATTTACTTTGCAGAAGGACAGAAGATATGGGAACTGGCAGAATGGACATTTAATCTCAGGGTTATAAGAAAAGAGATAAAAAAATTAAAAGCAGAAATAGAAAAGATTGACGTAATAGACACTTATGGACTGGAAAAGTTCTATAATAATCTTACAACACTTTACAGGGAAGTTGGACATAAGGAACTTCTTTACGGAGAAGACGGGAAAAGCGGACTTAAAGGATTTATTGAAGAGAATAATATTACAGAAGGGTTAAATAACTATCTGGCAGATAACCCGGGTATATTCCCCGGGAGTCATATGAAAATTCTGCAGGATCTGCTTATATATGAACTGTTCTTAAAACATGATAATTCCATAGGTCATTATGAACTGAAGCAGAAATATGACAGAGGAAGAACTCTCAGCCTCTACGAATCAGTAACAGAATATTGTAAGGAACATAATATTCCTTACTCGCATGAAATATACGTCCATAAAGTGTGGAAATACCAGAAAGACAGGCTGAAATACTACAGAGAACTGCTGGAGCAGGAAGAAAAAACAAAGGGATTCCTTTCAGCCAATATAACAGTAAAAGAAGTAGGAGAAAAGCCTTCCTACAATCTAATTACATACCCTGCAGTTTATGTCCATGGTGCGGCGAATGAAGAAAATTTCGAAGGTTTTTATCCTGATAATGAAGTCATACCGGCATTTACAATGAGACACATAAAAAGAAACACAAGATTACTATTTCTGCCTGGCAGCGTAGAAATAGAAGGACAGCTTGAATATTTCAGGAAAATGCAACGTTATCTCCTTGAAAAATTCAATATCAACGACGTAAAAGCAGGTATTTTTGCATGTGGTTCACAGAAGGAGTTAGATACCTTTATAGAAAGAGAAGAAACAGGTAAGGAATTCTTCCTTATACCTTCTATGGAAGGAGATATGTCTCAAACATATTTCTCACAGGACAGACTGAAAGATACAGGTTCAAAGCATCTTGAATTTAACCGGGAAGAAGAAATGGAAAAATTCGAAGATTATATGAATAAAAGCGATATAATATATCTAGGAGGCGGATGGTCTATTATATCGGGACTGCGCCATCATGATCTTCTGTTGAATTCTGGGAAAAAATTCAGAGATGCTCTGAAAGAATTTATTTTGAGAGGTGGCCTTCTCATGGGGGTAAGTGCCGGTGCAATGTGTATGGGTATGGAAAATATTCTCTATACGCCGAAAGCAAAGACATTTGAAGGAAAAATAGAAGGTCTGAGACTCTTCCCTGCCCATGTTCAGGTTCATTATGAAGAATACGGGATACCGGAACATCTGGAGTATATAAGACGGGATTACCAGGACATACCTGTTGTAGCAATCGACACACAGACCGCTGTGCTCGGAAAATTGAATTTCAGGTTGCATATGTCAGAAAATCCTTTTTCAGGCACTAAATGGAATATGGAAGGACTGACTGATATAGAACTTCTTTCTGAAAAATTTACCGCTCTCGGGGCAAAATCAGTAACAGTTAAAGATGATACGGAAACACTTCTGTTTGATGGCATGACATGCCCAGGTGAAATTTCATGGAACAGGCTGGTTGAGCAGTGAGCAGTTAACAGTGACCGGTGTTAAACAGTGACCAGTGAGCGGTGTAATATAGTGTAATACTTTTACTGATACTATTTAGCTTTAGACATAGTAGTCTGCCTGCCTGGTGTTCCGGAGAAAAAAATATCACGGCAGCACAGGTATATTTTATTGAATTATAATGTAAAGTAGCATGATATAAGCTGTAACTGTTATAAACGTTCCAG
>JAKPQU010000047.1 GCA_029555925.1 Bacillota bacterium | reverse complement strand
AGCTTTAGACATAGTAGTCTGCCTGCCTGGTGTTCCGGAGAAAAAAATATCACGGCAGCACAGGTATATTTTATTGAATTATAATGTAAAGTAGCATGATATAAGCTGTAACTGTTATAAACGTTCCAGTTTAGATTTTTTCGGAGGAGCATCAGGCAGGCAGACGGTATTTACCTATTATTCAAATTATTCAGTTTAATTAAAGCAATTTTATATGAGAATGATGAAGTCTTATGCTTCACTGTCTGATAATTCTCATATTTAGTTGTGACCGCTCCGGTCATGTCTGTTGGTATTACGTGTCTTTCATAACAGGGAGAATGTATTAAAACAGGACTTACGCATTTTGTCATTGTGAGGAGCGAAGCGACGAAGCAATTCCATCATTACAACAGAAACCGTTGGGATTGCTTCGCTTCGCTCGCAATGACAGGATTCTCTTTGTTTTTTGCGTAAGTCCTGTTAAAATAAAAAAATATAAAATTTTTTTTCATTAAATGGAAATATTTTTCAAAAATTGCCGACTATATATTTTAGAAGGATGTGGTATGAAATTGAAAAAGCGATATGGTCTTCGCTATCATTCAGGAGAAATATTTTCGGCTACTCCAGTAAAGTGCTGGCAGATGATAGCCTGGGCAGTGCAAGTCTGCAGTAGCCTCTAGAAAAATCTATCTGCCGAATGAAAAGATATGCAATAACATAAACTAACAGGGCCGGTCATTAAAACCGGCTCTGTTAGTTTTAATCTGTAATGTCTGCAAAATTCCCTGAATTTCACCCGTCATTGTTGCTCTGCATTACATCGCCTGATATATGTGTTTCATCGTGCTGTTTTATTTCAGGGGCTTTTTTTACGATTTCCGGATTTTTCTCTGTTTCGCCAGATCCGGGATTTATAGAAATGAGTTTTTATTGACGCTATGTATAATTGCATGATGTTGTGTTTTTTATTTTAATATTTTGTAAAAATAAAATACAATTGTATTGACAATAATGTTATTGTATGGTATAAATATTTATACAGGGAGGTTGATGATAATGTATCGTATTGAGAATATCTTCAGAGGCATAACAATAATATTCATGGTTATGTTCTGCTTTTATAGAACGGAAGCTTTTGACAGGAATTTCATATATAACTACCAGAGTAAAGAGGACATAAAAAATAATCAAATAAAAGAAGATATTGCTCCCGTATCTGACCGAACAATAATCAGTCCCAATTTTCCCCTGTATTTAAATAATGAAGTTTCTCGGAATTTAAGATTTAAAGTAGAAGAATTTTCTATTAAATCGGCATCTCTTTCCGATGTTATGGTGGCATTCTCTTATATGACTGCAGGATCTATGAAAAATATAACCTTTAAAAATCATACAGACGGAACAATCTCTATGGATTTCAAGCAGTTACTTACGGAAAAATCTTTTATGAAGTGTTATCTTGAACCTTCAAATTTCGACGGCACTTTTTCCGGGACTATGAATTACGTATATAATATTACTGATAAAACTCAGTCCACCGTGGATATAAATATAGACGGAGAGAATAATTCTGCAGGTACCTTTGGTTTATATCATAATCTGGGCTGGTCCAGTATTGACATGGCATATACATGTGACAGCAGTGACATGGCCGGCAATTTTGATTTACTCTGGAAACAGAAAAAGATTGCAATACCGGGTACTCCTGTTTTTTTTTCCCTTTCTGCCGGTTTAAATAGAGACGGTGATGGTCTGTGGGGTAAAAAAACAAAATTATCACTCTCTCACAGTCCTGTGACCTTCGGTGAAAGCGGTATGCTGCAATTTTCCTGTTCCGGTGAAATGAACTGGGGTGAATATGAGAGCCGTAAAATGACCGGTATTATGACCCTGTCTTTTTCTGACAGTCTTTCGCTGTATGCTTCTGTTTTCTCTAAAGAAATAGATTTTGATTATGCAACAACTGTAAATACATCCGGTAATATAGGACTTGAGATGGGTATAACAGAAAATTTGAAAGGCGAGATTTCTTATTCATTTATGGGGTATGACACAAGGATAGATGATATTTCCGCAGATTATATGGGAAGCCATGAATTAACGGGACAGTTCTCCTATAGTTTTTCCGAAGGTTCAGAGATTGCCCTGGAAATGAATTATAATATTGATGAAGGGAAAATGAATTCTTTAAGCACCGGCCTCAATCTGAATACAGGTGATAATCAATTCCTCAGAATAAGACCTTCCTATGATTTCCAGTACAGTGAAGTCAGTATACAGCTTGAAACAGTTTTGATTAGATAATTTTTTATGCCAGATATTTGACATACCATGCTCATTGGGCTAAAATTATAGAGTATTTCATAACTATCCATAAACAATGACCTCGTAATGCGTAAAGTGTAATGAGTGATGCGCGGGGATTAAACCCGTCACGCGTTACACTTTACGCGTCACGACAGCTTAAATACTGACAGGTTATGAAATACACTTTACTATGACTGATTTAATATTTAACAAGTATAAGATTTTAAAAACGATTCCGGGCGGAGAAAAAACATCTTTTTATCTTGCAGAAGATATCAATACAGGCGTTACCCTTCTGTTAAAACAGATAAAAATAGACACATCGGGTGATTACTATAAACCTGTTATAGAAGAATACAGAGAGAAAAGTAAAGAGCCTATAAAGATAGATAAAAAGCCGTTCTCTCCGGCCATACTTGACTTTTTTATGGATGAAGATAGTTTCTATCTTGTCCTGGAATATAGAAGCGAGAGGAGTCTGAAGATAGCTGTTTCCTATCCTTCTATAGGAAAAATTATAAATAATCGTTATGTAATAGTAAATGGTATTGCTTCAGGCGGATTTGGCGTAGTATATCTGAGCCGTGATCTTAACCTTCCCGGCAAACACTGGGCCGTTAAGGAAATGCATCAGGCAGAAGGAATTCCTCTGGATATTGTGGAGAGGAGTTTCCGTATTGAAGCACAGATACTTGCCGGCCTTGAACATCCTAATATTCCCGGTATAGTTGATTTTTTTGTGGAAGATAAAAAATTATATCTTGTAATGGATTACATATCAGGTGAGACACTGGATAAAATGATAAAGAATTTAAAGGAACATGATTATTTTCCTGAAGATACCGTTATCGGCTGGGCTATTACTATATGCGATGTCCTTCAATATCTCCATGAACGGCCCAAACCTATAATATTCAGAGACATGAAACCTTCCAATATTATGATTACCGGTCATGGAGATTTAAAACTAATTGATTTCGGCATAGCCAAAATTTTTCAGGGTTCTACGAGTCAGGTTACTCAATATGCCCTTCTTACCGGAGGCTATGCTCCTCCCGAGCAGTGGCTTGGTAAGGCGGAACCTAAAAGTGATATATATGCCCTGGGAGCAACATTATTTCATATTCTTACCAGGCATCATCCCAGGGATTTTACTCCCTATTTCCCGCCTGTAAGTGAGCTTAATCCTTCTGTTTCCAATACGTTAAGTAAAATTATTGCAAAATCCCTTGAACTTAAACCTAAAGACAGATTTCAGTCCATAGGTGAAGTGAAACAGGCACTCCTCAACCTTCAATCCGTAAAAAAAGGGGACAGTCATATTTCCCTGGCCAGAGAATATGAAGTTAAGGGTGATTTCTTCAGCGCCAATTTCGAATATATGAAAGCTCTGGATTTTGATGATAAAAATTATAATATTCTTCTGTCCATAGCCGGATGTTTTGAAAAACTTGGTTTCTCCGATAGAGCTTTTGATGTATACACCAGAGTATTGAATATGGATATACCGGATAAGGTGAGAAACAGTATTTTAGAAATATGTAAGCCACCTGCTGAAGAAGATGATGAACTTACAGTGGTAAGGTTTAAAAAGCCATCTGAAGAGTATGGGAAAAAACTGCCGGAAGATGAGATTGTTTCATCTTTAGAGATTAAAGAAACACCTTCTGCACCTGTTGAAGAAAAACCTGAAGAAAAACAGGCAGCTCCGGAGATTAAGAAAAAAACTTCTCCACCTGTTGAAGAAAAACCTGAAGAAGAACAGGCAGCCTTGGAAATTAAAGAAAAACCTGAAGTAGAGGAACCTGTTCTCGATATTAAAACCTCTTCGGAAGAGGAAAAGATAAAAAAAATCGATAATATTATTTTACCTGATTATAAAAAACATGATTTTATGTTAAAAAATAAAATCCAATCAATTCAGGACATAAAAAATGAATTTTTTAAATTACATAGCAAAAAAAAGTCTCAGGATTATATATATAAAGCAAGAGAATGTTTAAACAGGGGGGATTATTTTAATGCCAATCTGGAATATGTGAAGGCCCTGGAATTAGATAAAGAAAATCATGAACTTCTCCTTGATATAGCTATGTGCTGTGAAAAATCAGGTTTGAATAAAAAATCTCTTGAATATTATAACAGGCTTCTTGAACTGAATATACCTGAAAAACTGAGAAAAGAAATTCAAATAAAAACCGGATTTGTAAAGGAAGAAACAGATAAAAAACCCGGAGAACTCTGCCCTGTATCGGAACATATATCAGGTGAAGAAATACATGTAAAAGACAGAACTGTTCCCGTATCATTAACAGAAAGTGTATCTTACGATGAAATACCTGTAAAAGACAGAACTGTTCCTCTTAAAGAACCTTACGGACAGACGGTGGTGTCATCTCTTCCCGGTTATGATGTGTCTGCTGTGACAGTGGGAGAACTCAGATATTATAGAGAAGGTAAGGGTGAGATCGCTTATCTTCTTGATAAACCATTGACCGGAATAGGCAGGGCACCTGGAAACGAGCTGCATGTCGATTATGACCCTCAGGTATCTTCAAGACATGCAGTGATTACCCTGGAAGACAGGAGATATTTTATCGAAGACCTGGGAAGTACGAATAAAACTTATGTGAATGGTATGAAGATAGATAGCAGGACTGAGTTAAACAGCGGTGATGAAATAAAGATTGGAAGCATGATTTTTACTTTTATTCATGATTTTGATAAAAAACCTTCGCCGGAAAGACTTTCTTACGGAAGGTTTACCTGTTACAGAGAAGGCAGGGGAGAGGTTGTTTTCTCTATCGATAGAAATACCCTGTTCATAGGAAGGGCTCCGGGAAATGATATATGTGTTGACTTTGATCCTCAGGTTTCGTCAAAGCATGCCGTGGTTACAGTTCAGGGAAATATATGTTTTATTGAAGATCTGGGCAGTACCAATAAGACCTATGTAAACGGAATAAAGATTGATGTAAGAACAGAACTGAAAAGGAACGATGAAATAAAGATTGGCAATACTACATTTACGTTCAATCTTTAAATATTGTGAGCGGTGAGTGGAGGTGTACATTTCGCTCACTATTCACTCATTACTGATCTGACTAATAAGCATTTGATAAACCTTTTCTTCCCGTCACGCGTTACGCGTTACGCGTCACGAGAGCATATATGTATTATTTATGCTTTTGTTATGAACGTAACTATAATAATGTCGTAATGTGTAATGTGTAAGCATTAAACGGTCACGAGTCACGAAAGGAGATTGTTTTATGATATTGTTTCTTATCATCTTATCGATATTAGTATTTATAATCTTATTCTTGCCGTTAATACTCGGTATCCCTATTGTATATTTTACCCTGAGATTAAATAACAGGCATGAAATCATTACATGTGAAGAAAAAGATCTTCCTCATTCAGGAAAGGATTTCTTTTCTATGTCCGGTAAAGAACTTATTTCTCTGGGATTTTCTCATATATCTTACTACAAACATAAAGGTGTTACTAACAGCCCCGATGCAATCACTTATACGGGATTTTTCTATAATCCTGAAAGAAAAGTGAAAGCTTCCGTTATGTATGCCATTCATGGTGAAATTAAAAGCAGTCATATAGAACTTTCCAGTAAATTTGTAGACGGTTCTCATATAGTTACATATAATTCTGCCGGTTCATCCCCTTTTATCTATCCTCCGGATATCATCATGAGAAAGGTGAAGATAAAAAACACAGAGGAACTGTTTCACGATCATCTTATGGCAGTTGAAAAGTTAAAAGGTTCCGCCATGGCTGTAGATGCCGATGTAAGACAATATGCCCATGAAGCCAATGAAGAAGTAAGAAACATCGTGTCCTATCAGGTAGAAAAAGGGCTTATGAGGGTCTGTGACGATGGTGTTACCTTTGGTCCTACATTTACAGGGGCTATTACGATGGTGATTAAAGAATGGATTCTCTGCAAATGGCTCAGATTGGGATGAAATTCAGTTTTGTAATAATTTTTTCCTGAGAGATTTTGTATCTTCCAAGACAGGAATTTTTTTCATATTCTGCTACTGCCTGTCACTTCACATACCTCAAGGAATGCTTTTTCCATTTGTGCCGATATATCTTCAGCATGTCCATAATTACCCTCTTCCAGAGCGTGTTCCAGTTCTATGGCAATCCGTCTCATTTTCTCTGCAGTTATATTTGCCGTTACTCCTTTCAGGGAATGAGCATAACGACTGCTCTTTTTTAAATCTCTCACTTTTATGGAATCCCTTAATTTTTCTATAATAGATGTGATATCTTCCAGTGCAAGGGAAAGGATTTTTTCTGCTATGTCTTTTTTATTATCAAACCGTTCCAGAAAGGTTTTTTTATCGAAAATTTTTTCTCCAGTCTCTTTGATTGCTTTTTCTTTTACAGACAAATCTCCTTTAAATACTCTCCTTATTACATCTTCTATATCCTTCGAGTCAAAAGGTTTTGCCACATAATCATTCATACCTCTCTCCATGCACCTTATACGATCTTCCTGCAGGGCATGGGCAGTCATTGCTATGACAGGTATTGGAATGCTTTTTTTTCTTATTAATGACGTTGCTTCAAAACCGTCCATTTCAGGCATCTGTATATCTGTAAAGATTATGTCATAACGTTTCTTATCGAGTGCTTCCATGAGTTCTCTTCCGTTATTCACAATATCTATGGTGCATCCGAGTTTCCTGAAAATAGCAGCAGCTACTTCCTGATTTGTAAGGTTATCTTCTGCCACTATGATATTCAGTGACGGAATAAAGGATTTTTTCTCTCTTAATATGCCTTCTACCGTATTTATAACATATTCCGCTTCAAAAGGTTTTAATATATAATAATCCATACCGGCAGAAATACATTCAATTCTGTCTGATTTTTCCGAATAGGCAGTCATGGCAATAACAGGTATATGGTTTTTTGTGGAAATTTCTTTCTCTCTTATTGCCATAACCGCTTCTAGTCCGTCCATTTCAGGCATGACAATATCCATAAATATAAGATCATACGGTATTTTCAGCATGTTTTCCAGAACTTCTTTACCGTTTGATACGGTATCAACCCTGTAGCCTCTTTTCTTTATTATACATACTATGTTTGCGGTACCTGACCTCCCGCATCCCGCATCACGACCCTAAAGTCTTGCACTTATTAAATTCCCGCTTGTATATCTTTTCAGTCCGCAAAAAAATACCACCCTTGAAATTACTACAGATATTATGGTAACTCCTGTCATAATCAAAAAATTTTCCCATGTAAAATCCTTTACCAGACTGACAGGTATGGTAGAAATAAAGGCGGCAGGGATTACTGTAAACAGGAGTATTTTTGCAAAACCTTCAAAAATTTTTAAAGGATACATTGAAAAACAGAGTATTGTTTCTATCATAAAAGTGGCAAATCCCGAGCCTCTGCCTGTAAAAAAAGTAAAACTGTGAACTGTTACGCTGAAGGCTGTGAGTATAATACCTGCCAGTATACCTGCTCCTGTAAAACGGAGTAAAAATAAAGGATCAGGGCCCTTTACCGCTATTACCAGTGCCAGACCAAAGACCAGGTCTCCCAGGGAACTTATGGATATCCTGCCGAGCAGAATATGCAGCAGGGGATCTTTGGGGAGTGTAAGATAAAAGTCCAGACCTCCTTCTTCTATAAGCCTGGCAATTTCTCTTCTGTTTGCAAAGATACCGGAACTTACGCCGAATGCAAAGGCTGACATGGCAAATAATAAAAGGACATCTTTAAATTCCCATCCTCTTACGACGGAAATTTTTCCGAAGAATATATACCAGAAGAGGATCCAGAACAGATCGTTTATTATCATTGCACCCATCTGTCCCAGGAAACTCAGACGGTATTCCATGGCAGTTTTGAAGTTAAGTTTGAAACATGTATAGATAAAATCTATTTGTTTTAACATATGTTCGTGACGCGTAACGCGTAACGCGTGACGGGAATTATTCCCATTCACTCATTACTCATAACGCTCAAAATTATCCTCCGTTAATATTTAACCTTTTTAATCCCATAGAATATATAAAATAACATATGAAACCTGTTATTATAGCCCATAGACACTGCATTTTTATTACATAGAGGAAATTCATCCAGTCAAATCTGATAAAGAGCTTTGCCGGTTCATATACCATAAAACCGAAAGGAAGGCATGACGCTATGGTTTTGAACAGGGGAGGAAAGAAATCCAGAGGTATAAGCATGCCTCCGAAAACGAAGATTATTTTATGATATATAAAAGATGCCATATTGGTGTCTTCCAGCCAGAAAGCGGAAAAACCTATAGACATTCTTATGAAGAATTCCATAATAGTTGCAAATATCACGGTAATAATCACAGGCAGGAATGTAAGGACATTAAATTTTATGGGACCTACCATAAGATAAACCATGACAGATCCTGCGAGAAGGTTCAGTATGAGTTGCGGCAGAAACTCTCCCGTCCATAGAGATAGCTGAAACATCAGGTAATTGTAAGGTTTATTTAACATGTAGGCAATGTTTCCTGATTTTACTTCCTGATCTATTTTTTCTTCCGGTCTTCCTCTTGAAGTAACCAGGGATTCCGTAAACATGAGATACCAGATCATGTCTCTGACTGTAAAGCCTTCTATGATGCCGCCGCTGTGTTCATAGGCTGATTTCCATAATCTGGTGAATATATAGAGTATCATGATAAGGAATAATGTTTTCAACACCCGTTCCAGGAGATATGTAAAACTGTTTGATACGGTTACCGTAAAGATTTTTGTATATTTAGAAAGATTCTTCCACATATTTTATACGCCTTTAAACAAATCCGCATCACGTATTACGCATCACGCGTCACGGCCGTTACACCCTCGTTATAAATAGCTCCTATTATTTCTTCCAGAGGCGGATCTGCCACATTTATATCTTCAATTTCAAAATTGCCTATTAAATAATCCATTAATTTCCTTATAGGGCAGATTTTATTGTCCGTTTCCAGTTTCAGACCATATTTACCTCTTTTAACTATTTTGCATCCTTCCAGTGGAAGTTCTTCGGGAGGTATGTCACCGAAACGAACTCCCACAATTTTTCTGTTCATGGATGTTCTTTTCAGTGTCGAAACCTGCCCCTCATATACAAGGGTTCCCTCGTTTATTATTATGACCCTTTTACAGAGCTTTTCTATATCTCCCACATCATGAGAGGTAAGCAGTATTGTTACATGTTCTCTTTCACTCATTTCCCTGATGAGTTCGCGAAAGCTTTTTTTTGATACCACATCAAGACCTATCGTAGGTTCATCCAGGAATATGACTTCAGGATTGTGAAGCAGTGCGGCAACCATTTCACATCTCATTCTCTGGCCCAGTGACAGCTGTCTTACAGGGGTATTTATAAAGGGGGTTATTTCAAATAAATCTACGAGTTCGGCCACTCTTTTTTTATATACATGACCGTCCATTTCATAGATTTTCCCGAATAATTCAAACGTATCTCCCGGAGGAAGGTGGTACCATAACTGCGGTTTCTGGCCGAATACCGCTCCTGTTTTAAAGGAAAGTTTCTGTCTGTCTTTCCAGGGGATATGGCCCAGAACATTTACTTCTCCTCCGTCAGGATGGAGAATGCCTGTGAGTACTTTTATGGTAGTCGATTTCCCTGCACCGTTGGGGCCGATAAAGGCAAGTCTTTCCCCTTTTTCTATCTGGAAACTTATTCCTTTAACTGCCTGAGAAATATTAAATTCAGGCTTTAAGAGGGATTTAAAGGTGCCTTTTAAGCCGGACTTCTGTATCTTTACTTTAAAGGTTTTAGAGAGGTTTTTTACGTTTACTATAGTACTCATATCAGTGATCAGTGAGCAGTTATCAGTTATCAGAGTCAATTTTCACTGGTCACCGGTCACTGATCACTGCTCACTGTTATAAGTATTTATTAAGTCCTTTTTTCTTTAAAATTTCTATAATATCCTGAACCTTCTGGGAATCTTTCATATGTCCTGCAAGTACGGCATCGTCCGTATTTACAAGGAATAAATCTTCCAGTCCTATAGTTGCTACAAGTTTATCTGTTTTATTACATATAAAGCAATGTTTTGTATCGATGGAGACACACGGGCCTTCTATTATATTGCCCTGTTCCTGTCCGTTTCCCTCCGATGTATTTAACTGAAGATCAAAGAGGGATTTCCAGCTTCCTACATCACTCCATTCGAAAGAGGCAGGTATTACAGCTACAGGTCTTTTTGTTTTTTCCATAATGCCGTAGTCTATGGAAACAGAAGTTATTGTGCTGTAAACATCTCTTAATACATTGTTATGTTCTTTCTTACCGATAGATTCTTTTATAATCTGAAGTTTTTCGTAAAGATCCGGCAGCAGTATTGATATCTCCTCTAACATAACATGAGGAGTAAATACAAATATGCCGGAATTCCAGAAATATTCTCCGCTAACCAGGTATTCCATTGCTTTATTTATATCAGGTTTTTCTACAAATCTTTTTACCATATATGCCCGGTCTTCCAGAGACTCACCTCTGAGGATGTAACCGTACCCTGTTTCAGGCCCTGTAGGCTTTATACCTATAGTAACTATATAGCCTTTTTCTGCTATCTTCATAGCTTCTTTAATGGCTTTTTGAAAAGCTTCTCTGTCAGGTATAAAATGGTCTGCAGGTATTACTGCCACAGGGGAGTTGTTGTCTTTGATATATATGGATGCAAGTCCTATACATGGTGCAGTGTTTTTTCCGAAAGGTTCCTTCAATAGTAAAGATTTACTATCTGATGCTACCAGATCTTTATGTTCTTCATTTATTACGATTATTCTGTTTTCCGGTGCGATGAAACCGTCGAGTCTCTTCAATGTCTGGGTCAGCATCGTGTCTTCTCCGATAATGCTCAGAAATTGCTTCGGAAGAGAATTTCTGCTGTAGGGCCAGAAACGCTTCCCCACACCACCGGCCATAATTACGGCAAACATGTTCAAATATCCTCCCTGAACAGGAGTATTAATAAACCTCCTGTCACGCATCACGCGTTACGTGTCACTAATTACTATTTATCCTGTTCAAGTTTTTCCATAAGATTGTTCAGATTTTCTTTTGTATTCTTCAGGGTTTCTTTCAGAATTTTTACAAGTTCTTCTTCAGAACTGGCAACCTTTATGGCTTCCTCTATGTTGGATGTTATATCGGAAGCAGTCCTGGAAAACATTTCTATGACATTTTTCAATTCAGCACTGATTTTTCCGTCAATAATTACAGGGTTCTTTTCTCCCATAAAATCAAATTCCTTTCTTACTTTTTTCAGGCAGCCATATGGTAAAATTACTTCCTTCTCCGGGTCGGCTTTCCACTTCTATCCTGCCTTTATGTTCTTCTATTATCGTATAAATCCCTGACATACTCCGGCCCATCCTGGGTAATATCTTTTTTGTGAGGGCTCCTCTGATTATGTTATGAGGATTGAATATGTCTTTTAAAGACTCCCTGCTTATACCCTCTCCTGTATCGGTAAATATCACCTTTATATGTGAGTCCTCTGACTTTGTTGTTACAGTTATTTCTCCCCTTTCGTAGGCTGATTTTATCAAATCCCTTGAATTGAGGAGCAGTGTTACGAAGGCTTCACGAAGATACTGTTCTTTACCGGAAAATTCAGGTATGTGACTATAGTTTTTTACAATTTCTATTTTATCCTGTTCAAATATGGAATTTGTAAGGATCAGAATATCTTCTATAATTTCGTTTATCCTGACATCTTTTAATTCACATAACGAACTTCCTGCTATACCTATAAGGGTTCTGAGCAATTTTTCTCCGCTGTCACAGCAGGTAATGAAATCTCTGAACTCCTGCTTTATTTCTTCCGGAAGATCCATGTCCACTATTTTCATGACTACTTTTTTATGGCCTATCAATATATTATTGAATTCTCTTGCTATGCCTCCTGCAATGCTGCCGGTAGCTATCATTCTGTCAGATATTATGACCTCTTCCGCAAGTATTCTACAATCTCTGCCGAGTTCTTCATTTTTCTGTATTATATAATCATATTCTTTTGCCAGATTTTCAAGCAATTCTCTTTCTTTCAGATTAAAAAACACCGGCCTTTCTATCGGTTCAGGGTTATAAGGAACGACAATTATTAAATCGTGACGCGTCACGAGAGCATATATGTATTATTTATGCTCACCTCAGTAATTAAATTCTAGTCCTGAGAGATGTGATTCTCTTATAACCCTGAACCTTAAACACTCCAGGTTTAATGATATTTAGACTTGAGTTCCCAGAGCTTCGGCATAACTTCCTTGAGGCGTTGTCCCAGTAAATCAGGCTTGTTTGTCGTTACATCATCTTCATTTTCAAATATGATATAAGGTACTTTTATACCTTTGATTTCAATATACTCAGGATGGTTTCCTTTGAATTCTTCCCAGTCAATCTCTTTGTAAAGTTTTTCTATCTTGCTATCTGGAAGTCCATGTTCAAGGATGCTGTCCGGTTTATCAGGATTGAAACGTCTGCGATTTTTTCTGAGAGATTCTGAAAAAGACACATTTACATACAGAATAACTGCTCTTTTGAGCATATCTTCATTTATATGGGCATAGGCTTCTTTATATCCGCCATGTTCGGAACCTCTGGAAAATTCTATAATATTTGTGTATGTATCATGATAATTCTCATGATCTCTCAATTTTTTGCTGTATTCCAGACATATTCTTTCAATAAGTAAATGCCATAAATAGGGATATTTGAAATATGCGTCTTCTGTAGAATGTAATCTCGGTTTCCCGAGTATTTTTTCCAGTATATGATCCTCTTCAAACCATGTCCAGAGCATAGGGAAATCGTCAATCTCTTCAAACTCTCCTATATGAAATAACTTCTTCCTTTCCTCAACGGGTGTCTTTTTAAAGAAATCAATAATTTCACTTTTCCCTGCGCCGGGTCTTGCATTTAAAAAGATAATATCAAACGTATTTTTTCCCATAAATCTTAATCTCACCTTCCTGATTTAAATTTCTTATTTATTTCGACAAAAGTTTTTTAAAGCCTTTTATTGTTTGACTGAAAAGTTTTAAAATGATAATATATAAAGATAAGTTATAGATATGTGTTGTATATAGTGTATTTAAGTGAGTAGTGAGTAGTGAGCAGAATAGTAAGCTTTCACTCACTATTCACTTTATGAAAGGCGAGGTGTAAATTATTTTGGATGATGAAAAAGAACTGCAGGCAAGAAAAGGTCAGAAAATTGAAATAAACAGGATGATGGCCCCTGTATTTCAAACAAATTCGGCGTCTCAAACTTCGGCCATAATTGCAAAGATAAAACCTTTGCCTCCCGGATTAATACCTGATACAAATATATCCCTGAATAATAAGGTTGAAAATAAACCAAAGGTGGATATGTATAACCTGGCTAAAATGCAAATGGCTCCTCCTATAAAAAGTAAAGAAAAGAAGAATGAGAACGATAAAAAAGAAAAGACAGAACAGAAAGACAGGCTTATTCCTTTACAGATGGCTACAACCATATCAGGTCAGACTCTTATGTATAAAAAACCTGAGAGTAAACCTCAGACACAGAGAAGCGAATCTGTTGCTCCCGTGACGAAATCTGCTGAACCTGCCATGTCTGCAATGAGCCTCCTTAAATATATAAGTGTATCTGTTAAATGCCGGAGGATTATATATGAAAAGGAATATCTGCAGGAACTTATACATGATGTGGAACAGGATCTTTCAGGAGCGGATCATAATAAAATAGTAGAAACAATAAGAATTCTTTCTGAAGAAAAGGCTAAATTAAAAGAAAAGGATTTCCCTCCAGGTGTAGATAATACATTTATAGAAGCCAGGAAACTTCTCCTTAACTCAATAGATATGTTCACAGGCGGCCTTGACCATATAAAGACCTGCCTGGAAAAAGGAAATGCTTCTGAAGTGGGACAGGGTAAGAATACAATAGGCCAGGCTTTCCGTGAAATGGATAAATATTTCAATATAAGAGACGAAATTAAAGCAAAAATGGTTTAATGCTCAGGAAATTTCATTTTTTAGAGTGTAAAATCTGGTTTAATAGTTATGGGGTATGGAGTAAGAACCTTAAAACCCCCAACCCTGTACCTGATTTTAACATTATGTTTCTGTATAATCTCCGTATTATACGTCACAATTTAACAGATAAGCTTTAAATGTGTCCATATTGTTGGCCATAAATACAGATTTTTTCTCTTTATTTAATACTTCTTTCAGTCTTTCAGGTATTTCTATCGGGATTTTTATGACAGGCTCGATAATATCCATAAATTTTGCCGGATGAGCTGTTCCCAGGAAAATCCTGTTGAAATTACCTTTATGTATTTTTTCATATGCTTTAAGACCGAGATAACCTACTGCACCATGGGGATCTGTTATATAACCGCTCTTTTTATATAATTCACAGATAACGTTACAGGTCTCTTCGTCGGTAAAGCTGTATCCTTCGATATCTGTTCTGATTTTATTTATATCGGAATCGTAGAGTGAAAGTATTCGTGCAAAATTGCTCGGATTACCTACATCCATAGCATTTGAAATGGTTTTTTTAGATGGTTTCGATATAAATTGGCCTGTCTTTAAATAGTGGGGCACTATATCATTTATGTTTGTACTGGCAATAAATTTATGAACTGCAAGGCCCATCTTTTTTGCAATAAGCCCTGCGGTAAGGTTCCCGAAATTGCCGCTCGGAACGGAAAATATGACCGGTCTGCCTTTTACCCGGGAAGAGGCATAAAAATAATAGAAACTCTGAGGAATTAACCGGGCAATATTAATGGAATTGGCCGATGTCAGTGATAGTGTTTCTGCCATTTCTTTATCCAGGAAAGCTGCTTTTACAAGTTTCTGACAGTCATCAAAGGTACCGTCTATTTCGAGGGCTGTAATATTATTCCCGTGGGTGGTGAGCTGTTTTTCCTGTATGGAACTTACCTTTCCCGAAGGATATAAGATTATTACCTTTATGCCCGGTATGTTAAGAAAGCCGCTGGCAACGGCAGAACCTGTATCACCTGATGTGGCAACAAGTATATAAATTTCCCTCTTCAGATTACCTGCAAAATAAGACATTACCCTGGCCATAAATCTTGCTCCGAAATCTTTGAATGCCAGAGTCGGCCCGTGAAACAGTTCCATTACGTAAAGATTTTCTTCCAGTTCTACAAGGGGAGCGTCAAAATTTATGGCATCGTCTATAATGCCTTTGAGAACAGGGGCGGGAATTTCTCCGGCAAGTAAATGTCGGGCTACTTCAAAAGCAATATCCTGAAAAGATATTTTGTCTGCTTTCGCAAAGAAATCAGAACCTATTACGGGAATGTGAGAAGGCATAAATAAACCGTTATCGTCAGGCATGCCCTTGAAGAGTGCCTCCTGAAAGGTAACAGCTTTTATTTTTTTGTTTGTGCTGTAAAAGGTTATCATAATGTTTCCTCCCGTCACGCGTTACACGTCACTGATCTATTATTTTCGGTCCTTCTTTATTGATTTCTGAAATATAAACATGACTCAGAATATCTATTTTATTAAAAACTTCTTTCATTGCATTACCGGTTTTTTTCGCTATCTGTTCGGAACTGCACAGGGCGAATATAGACGGTCCGGAGCCGGAAATACTGCATCCCAGAGCTCCTGACTTCAGTGCTGCTTTTTTTACATCATAAAATCCAGGTATTAATTGTGCGCGTAAAGGTTCTATAATAACATCTTCAAGTGAGCGGCCTGTCAGGTTATAATCACCGGTACATAAACCTGTTACAAGACCTGCTACGTTTCCCAGTTGTTTTACAGCATCTTTCAGGGAGATTTCAGGCTTTAAAATACTCCTTGCATATTCGGTATTTATTTCGATAGAAGGATGGATAACAGTACAGTACAGTTCCGGTATTGACGGGATTTTTATGATATCCAGGGGGCTGTAGCTTCTTATGATTACAAATCCTCCCAGCAATGCAGGAGCTACATTGTCGGCATGACCTGTACCGCAGGCAATTCTTTCACTTTCGATGGCAAAGGGAAGAAGTTCTTTTATTTCCAGTGGTTTCCCCAGCAATATATTGGCTCCGAATAGTGCTCCTGCCGCACTGGCAGCACTGGAACCAAGGCCGCTGCTCAGAGGCATTTTTTTGTGTATTTCTATTTCAAAACCTTTGTCTGATTTGATATGCTCCAGCAAAGCCATTACCGATACGGCAGCAGTATTTTTCTCCGGATCCACAGGCAGCCTGCCGTTATCACCTGTAATTTTAGTAATAACTATTCCCCCTTTTTCTTTTAATCTCAGGAGTATTTCATCTCCGGGATTATTCAGGGCAAAACCGAATATGTCAAACCCGCATGCCACATTTGCAACGGTGGCGGGAGCAAATATTTTTATATACTTCATAAGTTTCGTCCTTTATAGAGCTGTGATAATTATAGTGAAAAGTATAAGACGTTACTCACGACTCACGACTTCACGGCTCACCCTTCACTGATCCTGATAATATCCGCAAAAACCCCGGAAGCCGTTACCTCTGCTCCCGCTCCCGGCCCTTTTACCACAAGAGGTCTTTCTTTATATCTTTCTGTGGTAAAGGCAATTATATTATCACTTCCTGAGAGAGTGAAAAATGGATGGTTTCTGTCAATTTCTTTAAGAGAAATAGTCCCTTTATTACCTTCCAGAGAGGAAATATATCTGAGAGATTTTTCTTTTTTTTCTGCCTCTCTTTTTATATGTTCAAAATACTCATCTGATTTCTCTAATTCTATCATAAATTCGTCAACACTTTTCGCTTCCCGGCAGTTTGCCGGCAGGAACCCTTCAATCTTTATATCTTCCAGTTCTATGGCCAGTCCTGTTTCCCTTGCCAGTATCAGGAGCTTTCTCGCAGCATCAACGGAATTCAGATCATCTCTCGGATCAGGCTCTGTAAATCCTCTGTCTTTTGCTTCCTTTACGACTGCGCTGAAACGTCTGTCTCCTGTAAAATTATTGAAAATATAACTTAAAGTGCCTGATAAAATGGCTTCTATCTTTAAAATTTTATCTCCACTTGCAATTAAATCTTTTAATGTGCTTATAACAGGCAGTGCCGCTCCTACATTTGTTTCATATAAATATTTTGCTCCATATTTGGCGGCAGTGTCTTTCAGTTCTTTATAGGTTTTATAGTCTCTTGCATTGGCTTTTTTATTCGGTGTTACAATAGAAATACTTGATTTTAACAGGTCTTTGTAAAAGGTAATGATTTTTTCGCTGGCAGTACAGTCTACAAAAACACTGTTCGCCAGATTCAAATCTTTTATTGTTTTTATGAATTTTTCGGTACAGGAAGTTTCTCCTTTATCCTGAAGGATTTCTTTCCAATCTGACAGACATATGGCATCTTCATCAAAAAACATTTTTTTCGTATTTGCAAGGCCTGTCAGCTTTATATCAAGTGAATGTTCCCTGAGAAGATATTCTTTCTGTTTTTCGATCTGCTTTATCAATGTTTTTCCTATCTGGCCTGTACCTGCTAGAAATACATGTAAAGACTTCGTGTCTGAAAGGAAAAATGCTTCATGGATTACATTCAGTGCTTTTGCTTCGTCATGCCTGTTTATGACAACAGATATATTTAATTCCGATGAACCCTGTGCTATGGCAACTACATTGATACCGTTTTTCCCGAGAGATTGGAACAATCTTCCCGATATGCCGGGAGTTCTTTTCATGTTTTCCCCTACTATGCCGATAATAGAAAAATTATCTTCTACAATAACTTCATCTATTTCCTTTAATTTTATTTCCCTGGAAAACTCATCTTCAATAATTGTTTTTGCGAAGGTGGTTTTTTCTGGGCTTATGGCAAAACAGATTGAATGTTCGGACGATGCCTGTGTTATAAGGATAATATTGATTTTCCCTCGTGCCAGTGCACCGAATAATCTCATTGCAATACCTGCGACACCGATCATACCGCTTCCTTCAACTCTGAGAAGTGAAATGTTTTCAATGGAAGAAATACCTTTTACAAGGTATCTGCCTGTTACAGGAGTATCTGAGATCAGTGTACCGATAAAATCCTGATTGAAGGTATTTTTAATCCTCACAGGTATCTTTTTCTCGAAAGCCGGTATCAATGTAGGCGGATATATAACCTTTGCACCGAAATGGGACAGTTCCATGGCTTCTTTATAGCTTATATGTTTTACGGGAAAGGCTTTTTTTACTTTTTTAGGATCTGTAGTCATTATGCCGTCTACATCTGTCCATATTTCTATTTCCGTTGCTCCAAGAGCAGAAGCGAATATGGATGCACTGTAATCAGATCCCCCCCTCCCCAGGGTGGTAGTTTCATTATGTTCTGTGGAAGCTATAAAGCCTGTAATAATCTGCAGTTTTCTGTGAGACTGAAAATAGTCTTTTATCAGTGTGCCTGTTAATTCCTGGTTTACTTTTCCGTTGCCGAAATTATTATCTGTTTTTATAACAGCTCTTGCATCCAGATATTCATTTTCAATATGGATTACATTGAGAGCTTCACTTATTATAGAAGCGGAAAGCCTCTCTCCGAAACTCATAATAAAATCCAGTGTTCTTGGGGAAAGTTCTTTTATTAAATATACTCCATGAAGAACATTTGCCAGTTCCTGAAACATGTCATCTATAATTGAAAAGATGGGGCATGTATGTCCTGTTAAAATATCTGCCGTATTTATGTGCCTTTCTTTCAGATTTTTCAGCAGTTCTATATAGTTTATATCCCCTTTCTCAGCCATTTTGCCTGTTTCTATTAATCTGTCTGTTACGCCGGAAAAAGCCGAAAAAACTACACATATTTCTTCTTTTTTTTTCAGATATCTTTCTAAAATATGAATTACCTGAAAAATTTTTTCAGGCGTTTCTACTGAAGTTCCACCGAATTTTAATATTTTCATGATTTATATTACCTCTTGATCGTCGTGATGCGTAATTTGAATATTTTAGAGATGCAGTCACAGTTAAGCATATGAATAATACTTCCGTCGCGGGGCACGCACTACATATTACGATTTATGGGGAATGGTGTATAAAACTGCAGGGGGAACTATATTACTGACCTGAGCATAAGTATTTAACAAAGGTTTTCCTCCTGTCACACGTTACGCGCCACGAGAGCATAATGTATTGTTTATGCTTAACTCAGTAATAATCGTTCCCCTGAGAAGAATTAGTCAAATCTGTTTATATCATTTGTTACTGCTACGATAAAATCCCATCTTATAAGTGTTATATAGGCGTCATCTTTTACAGTCTTTTTTATATAAAGGCCCAGGTCATCATGGCCTGCATAAAGACCGCTTATTGACCTTGACTTTTCAAATAATTCTGCATCTTCTGTGAGAAAAACCAGAATAGATCTGTTACCTGCTTTTTCTATTATCATTTTGCCAAATGCTATATCCATCTTGTCCCTCCTCAATCACTGACATAAAGGTATCTTTTATCTACCTTCAGTTTCTATACTGCCCTGCATAGATAAATGTTCAGGGAATTTCAGTGGCCATTCCCCAGCGAAAACAAATAATCCTCTTACACTCTCTAAAATTCTCTTCTCCCTTCCATAGCTTTAAGAAGGGTGGTCTTATCGGCATACTCTATATCTGACCCGACAGGCAGACCGTAGGCAAGCCTTGTAAGTCTGATCCCGAGAGGCTTTATTTCATGGGCAAGGTAAAGAGCAGTGGCGTCACCTTTTATGTCGTAATTGGTAGCAAGGATTACTTCTTTTGTAGAATATTCTTTTACTCTCTTTATCAGTTCTTTAATTTTCAGTTCCGAAGGTCCTATACCATCTATGGGTGATATAACACCGTGAAGCACATGGTATCGTCCTTTAAAGGAACCTGCTCTCTCAAGAGCTATCACGTCCTGACATTCTGCTACAACACACAGGATATTATCACTTCTCTTTTCATCCCTGCATATATAGCAGGTTTCCCCTTCTGCTATATTAAAACATCTGCTACAATAGCTTATCTTCTCTTTCACTTCCATTATGGATTCTGCAAGTTTACATGCCTCGTCTTTAGGTAGTTTGAAGAGATAAAAAGCCAGCCTTTGAGCTGTTTTAGGCCCTATAGTAGGCAGTTTTGTCAGCTCATTTATCAATTTTGTCATAGCAGGTATCTGTTGCATAGAATATTACATAAGACCGGGTATCTTAATTCCTCCTGTTAACTGGGACATTTTCTGTGCAGAAAGTTCCTGTGCTTTTTCCAGGGCTTTGTTGATTGCAACTACTACCAGATCTTCAAGCATTCCCATATCTTCAGGATCTACTACAGATGGATCTATCTTTATACTGTGAATCTTTAACTGCCCTGTTACAGTGGCTTTTACCATACCGCCACCGGCGGATTCTTCCACCAGTTCCGTAGCAAGCTGATCCTGGATTTTCATCATATCATCCTGCATTTTTTTGATCTGATTCATCATTTTTTTGGGGTTCATCATAATTTATTTCCTCCTTGTAAATCAGTGGCCAGTGACCAGTTACCAGTGACCGGTTACCAGTTACCGGTTATACTAATCCTTTTTGCTGAACACTGTAATTTTATTCACTATTCACTTTTATTAATTTATTGTCTTCTATATTTGCTGATCACTGATCACTGATCACTGATCACTGTTATATAATAATTTCTCCTTCAAATAGTTTTGTCACTTCATCTATAGTTGGGCCTTCAACTTCTTTTTTCCCCGGCTGTTTTTTAGGAACATTGTTTTCTTCACCAAAAAGGCTTATTTCCTGAACTTTTTTTTCTACCAGTCTGGTTTTTAATAAAATTTGTTTTCCGAAGAATCTCTCCAGGGAATTTTCTATTTTGCTTTTATTGTCTTCTATGCGATCTCTGTAAAAAGAATGAGTGAAAGATAGGGTTAATATATTACCTTTCAGTTCGGTCAAGTCTCCCTGAATAAGAGGCTGGTATATGGGAATATTTTCCCCTTTAAATCTGTAAAGGAAATCTTCCCACCGTTTTTTTATTATATGAAAATCCAGATCTTTCTGTGTTTTTTCTTCTATGGCAGGCGGTGGTACATATGGAGTTTCCTCTTCCATGGCTGCTGCAAATATCTCTTCATCCGGAACCGGCAGGGAAGGTCTTATTTCTTCTTCCGGTTCCCATGGCTCTTCAACCGGAACAGTTTCTTTGTACTGTTCCGTAACAGGCAGGACTGCAGCGGGAATAGCCGGTGTAGATGCTTTTTTTATGATATCTTGTGTCTCTTCAGGAAAATCCATGCATGTTTCCTGCAGAACCTGTTCGCTTGCCCTGTCAGTTTCGAGTTTTTTTACTTCTGAAATTTCTTTGACTGTTTCCGGCAGAACCTGATTTGTATGTATAATTTCAGGTAATCTTCTGATTTTTTCTTCCAGTTCTGCCAGTCTTTCTTCCATAACATCAGGAGAGCGGTCTGCAGATCTGTGGCACATACGAAGGAAGGTTATCTCGGTCTGTATGTGCCACTGTGTATCCCATGTTAACTGATATTTTAAATCTGTAAGCAGTTTTAGCATGTTCATTATTCTTGGAACGGTTATGTTTTTTGCCTGATTCTCCATTTTTTTTACGGAATCAGGTATCCTGTCTACAAGTCCCTTCTGAGAAGGACATATTTTAATTACAAGGAGATCCCTGAAATATTTTATAAATTCTTTTATTATCTGGTTTATATCCTTGCCTTCTTCTATCAACGCTCTGGTCAATGTAAGAATGGTTCCTCCATCCTGTTTTATTACACAATCTGCAAGATCCAGTAAAATCTTTTCACTTAAATTGCCAAGAACTGTTTCGGCATCTGATAATTTTATATCTCTGCCACAGAAAGATATGACCTGATCCAGCATACTCAGAGCATCACGAAGAGAGCCTTCGGAACTCCCTGCTATTAAATTCAATACGGACTCTTCTATCTTTAAATGCTCTTTTGCGGAAATATCCTTAAGATGCTTTACCGTATCGGTAATAGAAATTCTCCTGAAATCAAAACGCTGGCAACGGGATAGTATAGTCGGTAAAAGTTTATGAGGTTCCGTTGTGGCCAGAACAAATATAACATGTCCGGGAGGCTCTTCCAGTGTTTTAAGAAGTGCATTGAAGGCTTCTTTTGTCAGCATATGGACTTCGTCTACTATATATACTTTATACCTTCCTTTTGTAGGTGCATATTTAACCTTTTCTCTGAGTTCCCTTATTTCATTTATGCCTCTGTTCGAAGCAGCATCTATTTCTATTACGTCAAGAGCCGAGCCGACAGAAATTTGCATACATGTTTCACATCTGTTACATGGCTCGGGAGTCGGCCCTTTTTCACAGTTAAGTGCTTTTGCAAGTATGCGTGCAGTGCTGGTTTTCCCTGTACCTCTCGGGCCGCAGAACAGATAGGCATGAGTTATTCTCTTATGTTCAATAGCATTTTTTACGGTTTTTGTCACATGAACCTGACCTACAATTTCGTCAAAGTTCTGAGAACGCCATTTCCGGTATAAGGAAAGAAAAGACACTTTTACCACCTGAATTTCTTTTTCTAGATTTCCCTTAATTAGAAATTATAAATTCGACTTAAAGATATAAAGTCCTTTATAATTTGAACCATCAGGAAATTTCATTTATAGTTAGTTTCATAACTATCCATAAATAATGACCTCGTAATGGGTAAAGCGTAATGCGTGATGCGCAGGGATTAAACCCGTCACGCGTCACGACGACTTGAATTCTAATAAGTTATGAAATACACTATATATCATAAAATCATGTTATTTGTTACTGAATTTTTCAGGAATTTTATAAAGGATTTTTTATTTCTATAAAAGAATAGTTTCCATAAATATTTATTATGAGGTAAGCATAAATAATACATATATGCTCCCATGACGCGTTACGCCGGGAGGAAAACCTTTATTACATGCTTATGCTCAGGTCAGTAAGAGGTGACATCATTGAAAGTAAATCCATATATATTCAGAGAATATGATATTCGCGGCGTCGTTAAAGAAGATTTTACGAAAGATCTCATTGTAAATCTGGGAACAGCTCTTGGAACCTTTTATAACCATCATGGAGTCAGGGAAATAACACTGGGTAGAGATTGCCGTTTGAGTTCTCCCTCTCTCCATGACTGGCTGCTCACGGGACTTCTGTCTTCCGGGATGAATGTTATAGATATAGGGCTATGTCATACCCCTCTCCTTTATTTTTCTCTTTTCCATCTTTCTTGCGGCGGAGGAGTAATGATAACGGGAAGCCATAATCCTCCCGATAATAACGGATTTAAAATATGCCTGGGCAAAAGTACCATTCATGGCAAAGAAATACAGACATTGAGAAAAATAATGGAAGACGAAGCCTTTGTTTCGGGAACGGGATCGGTCAGGGAAATGGATCTTAAAGAAATTTATAAAGAAGAAGTTTTTTCCAGGCTGAAGATTGGCGGAAGACCCGTTAAAGTAGTTATAGATGCAGGAAATGGTACAGGCGGACTCTTTGCACCGGATATATACAGAAAAATGGGCATGGAAGTAATAGAACTTTACTGTAATCCTGACGGGAATTTCCCAAATCACCATCCTGATCCTACTGTGGAAGATTATATGAAAGACCTGGCAGAAAGAGTCACGAAAGAAGGTGCAGATCTCGGTATTGCCTTTGACGGAGATGCAGACAGGATTGGTGTAATAAGTGATAGAGGGAAAATCATCTGGGGTGATCAGTTGATGATTCTTTTTTCCAGAGAAATTTTAAAGGACCATCCGGGTGCATGCTTTATTTCCGAAGTTAAATGTTCACAGACCCTCTTTGATGACATAGAACACCATGGAGGCCGGGCCATCATGTGGAAAGTAGGCCATTCCCTTATAAAAAAGAAACTTGCAGAAGAGAGAGCACTCCTGGCAGGGGAGATGAGCGGTCACATATTTTTTGCCCATAGATATTTCGGCTTTGACGATGCCGTATATTCAGGCGGAAGAGTTCTGGAAATACTTTCGGAAACAGGTAAATCTCTTTCTGAATTACTTTCGGATATTCCGGTAACTGTAAATACTCCTGAAATAAGATTCCCCTGTTCTGATGAGATAAAATTTGAAATTGTAAAAAAAGTGGTAGATTATTTCAAAGAAAAACATAAAGTGGTGGATATAGACGGTGCAAGGGTAATTTTCCCTGAAGGATGGGCACTGGTGAGAGCTTCAAATACGCAGCCTGTTATCGTAATGAGGTTTGAAGCTACTACAGGAGAAGAACTTGCTAACATAAGGAGAACTGTAGAGGAAATACTTGAAAAAATGATGAAAAGTACAGATTTGTGAGTGAGTGGTGAGTAGTGAGTGGGGTTAATCTGTCTGCTCACTATTCACTTATTTCGTAGTAAGTTTTACAGTATTTGAATAGGGGCCGTCAAACTCTTTACCTTTTTCAAAACCCCTCTCGAAAACAACATAATAATAGGTCTGGCCGGAAATAGCGCTGTTATCCGTAAAGGAATAATAACCTTGCCCTGGCATGCCATAACTGTTTTCATAATTGAATGTTTTAATGTCTTCTTTTTTGGAAGAGGAAAAATCCTTTGTCGACTTTGCTATTACATACATACGCATCAATTCTTCGTTGTTTTCTTTCCTGGTCCAGTGAAGTACATTGTTTGGCGTAACCATTTCTTTACCTTTACATGTTTTATAAATTACAACCTGTGTTATAGTTAGTTTCATAACTATCCATAAATAATGACCTCGTAATGGGTAAAGCGTAATGCGTGATGCGCAGGGATTAAACCCGTCACGCGGCACGCGTTATGCGTCACGACGACTTAAATTCTAATAAGTTATGAAATACACTATAATTATAGTATCTATATAATAATTTCCATAAATTAGTGTTTTACCTTCTGTCAGATGAAATAAAATAGAAAAATTTTCCCTTTATATTCAAACTTATTATTTTATAAGAATTTTTGTCCGGTCAGGCACTACACATTATGTATTATTGATATTTAAATACTATATTTACGAAGATTTTACTGTATGAATTAAAATTATTTGCTCCATGAAAAACACTGTGATATAATAAATGTATTATGATATTACCTGTAACTATGAACTTTATAAACCTCCCCTTTGAGGAAATAGATAGAGGTATTGTTGAGTTTCTTGGCCGGAGCGCCCTTCAGGCCGGTGCTGTAAAGGCTTCTGTTTTTTTGTTTTCAGAAGATTTAAAGACTGTAACAGGCAGTTATGAATGGTCTGATGGAGACAATCATCCTACCCCTTTTCTGAATAATTCTACAGATTTCTTTTCCTGTTATTTTGAGAGATGGAAAAATTTTGAAACACTTCTTGTAGCATCACCATTTGATATAAATAAATGGCCGGGAACAGATTTTGCTTCCATTCTTTTCATCCCTCTGATTTTTAGAGAAAAACTTTACGGTGCCATGGGTTTTTATAGAAAGGACCGTACAGTATGGCCTGATGATGCAGTTAATTTACTGGAATTTATGGCACCTCCTGTAATTAATGTCCTAGAGAGAAAGAAAACAGAAGAACGTCTCAGGGATAGTGAAGAAAAATACAGGGCTCTGTATCATTATGCTCCTGTAGGATTTTTTGAAACCTCCGTAGAAGACGCAAAAATAATAGCCTGCAATAAGTTTTACTGTCAGCTGGCAGGTTTTACTTCTGTAGAAGAAGCTATAAATCAGGACGTGCTTCAGTTTTATACAGTTCCCGGCCAGAGAGAAGAAATAAAAAAGATATTAAAGGAAAAGGGTTATATAGAAAAGTTTGTAACTCAATTCAGAAACAGGATGACAGGTAAAAAATTCTGGGCAGAATTTTTTGCCATGGTTAATCGTGATAAAAATGTTATAGAAGGAACCATTATTGATATAACAGCAAGAAAAGAAGCAGAAGATGCTTTGATATTTACACAGTTCGCCATGGATAATGCAAGAGATGCCGTATACCTTGTTGACTCGGAAGGTAAATTTGTATATGTAAATAATGCTGCCAGTAAATATCTCGGCTATTCAAAAGAAGAATTGTTGACAATGGGTCTCAGTGATATAAGACCTGGATATACGGAAGAGTGGTGGAAGTCTCATTTCCGGGAAATAAAGGAAAAAAAGTCTTTTATGTATGAAAGTGTAAATAAGAGGAAAGACGGAATAAAATTCCCTGTAGAGGTATCTGTAAATTATCTGGAATTTTGCGGCAGAGAATATAACTGTGCCATTCTTCGTAATATTACGGAAAGGAAAATGAGAGAAGAGGAAATAGACAGGCTTGTTTCTATTCTTGAAACTACGAGTGATATTATTTCAACTGCAAGACCTGACGGTACAATAATGTATATGAACAGGGCAGGAAGGGAATTTTTAAAAAATTTTGAATCGGTAAAATATGCACATCCGGACTGGGCTCTTGATGTAGTTATGAATACAGGAGTTCATTCTGCAATAAAAGATGGTATCTGGCACGGAGAGACAGCTATTTTATCCCGCGATGGCCGGGAAATACCTGTGTCACAGGTTATTACGGCCCATAAATCATCTGATGGTACGGTAGAATATTTTTCTACTATTTTGAGAGATATAAGTGAAAGAAAAAAAAATGAACATATTATTGCCGAAGAAAAGGAACGTCTTTCTGTTACCCTTAAAAGTATAGGTGATGGTGTTATTGCCACAGATATTTCAGGAAGAATTACCATCATGAACTGTGTCGCTGAAAAACTTACAGGCTGGTCTCTGGAAGAAGCGGTAGGAAAAGAACTTTCTGATGTTTTTCATATTGTCAATGAACTGACAGGAGAAGTATGTGAAAATCCTGTTCGTAAGGTACTATTCAGCGGAGATATTGTAGAACTGGCAAATCATACTATGCTCATATCTAGGGATGGAAGAAAAAGACTGATTGCCGATAGCGGTGCACCGATAAAAGATAAAAACGGTCATGTTACAGGTGTTGTTCTTGTTTTTCGTGATATGACGGAAAAACAGAGAATAATGGAGCAGTTTCAGAATATTCAGAAGCTTGATTCTCTTGGACTTCTTGCAGGAGGTATAGCTCATGATTTTAATAATCTTCTTGGAGGCATTTTCGGCTATATTGAACTGGCACGGGAGGTATGCAAAGACGGTGAAGCATCTTTATTTCTTTCCTCTGCGAGTAAATTATATGAGAGAGCGAAATTTCTCACTCAACAGCTTCTTACCTTTTCTAAAGGCGGTTCTCCTCTTAAGAAAACAGATGAACTTACATCAATTATAAAAGATACAGTTGATTTTGCCCTTTCAGGTTCGAGTCTTAAATGTATCTTTAATATAGATGAACATCTCTGGTTATGTGATTTTGATCGTAACCAGATAAGACAGGCTCTTAATAATATTGTAAACAATGCAATTCAGGCCATGCCGGTAGGAGGGGTAATATGTGTCAGTGCTGAAAATGTTCAATCACTTCCTGCCATACACATGGCTCACGGGGCAGGGAAATATGTAAAAATTTCCGTAATGGATAAAGGTACCGGCATACCAAAGGAATTTCTCAAGAATGTTTTTGATCCCTTTTTTACGACAAAACAAAAGGGTAGCGGCATCGGCCTTTCTATTGTATATTCTATAATCAGTAAACACAATGGTTTTATTGACGTTGAATCGGAAGAGGGTAAAGGCACTGTTGTCAATATCTATCTGCCTGCATCGGAAGATACCGTAAAAGAGGTTGTAATAGATGTTTCTGTAGAAAAAGATTTACCATGGCCCGGTAAAGGTAATATTCTTGTTATGGATGACGATGAAGATCTCGGAAAAATCCTGGAAAGAATATTAAAGAAAATTGGCTATTCCTCTGTGCTGACAGCAAATTCCAGAGAAGCATTTTCTGCTTTTATGGAAGCAGAAAAAACTGAGCCTTTTTCTACTGTATTTCTTGATATGACCATTCCCGGTGATATAGGAGGTAAAGAAGTAATAAAAAATCTTCTCATTGTAAGACCTTCCCTTAAGGCTATAGCTATAAGCGGTTATTCCGATGATCCTGTTATGGCAGAACCGAAAAGATTCGGATTCGCTGCATCTCTCAGGAAACCTTTTTTAAAAGACGAAATTATAAAAGTGTTAAAAGAACTGAAAATTTGAGATTTTAATGAAAAGACCTCGGAAGTATTTCATGTATATGCCGGATAAAAGAGTGTCTTAAAACTACCATGACCGTATGAGCACAAAGAAGGATGAGACTTTATCCTCTCTTTACCCTTCACTACTTACTATTTATAAATTTTTAAAACTCCTTCATTATATCTTCCAGAGACAATTTTGCTACGGTCACGTACGTATCCGAGGCACCGCTGTAAAGAATAATATGTTTACCGTCTTCATCCATTACTGCTCCTGTAGGAAATATTACGTTTGGAACGAAACCTTCTTTTTCCCATGGCTCTTCCGGTATTATAATAGGTTCTTTTGTTCTCCCTATCAGTCTTTCTGGATTATTCAGATCAAAAAGAGCTGCTCCTGCGCAGTACGTTCCTATGACTTCTTCTTCCTGTCTGTAAACTCCGTGATATATTGTAAGCCATCCATGTTCTGTTTTTATCGGAGGCGGCCCTGCACCGAGTTTATAGTCATCCCAGAACCCTGTTCTTGTGCCGAGTAGAAATTTATGACGCCCCCAGTGTATCAGATCGGGAGAAAAAGAAATCTGCATCGTAAGATTCCCCATAAGATGTTCTCCTGAAGGTCTGTGATAGGCTACATAAGAATTTTTTATTTTTTCAGGAAGAAGAACAACATCTTTATTTTCTGCAGGAAATATTACTCCCATCCTATGAAAGTTACGGAAATCTTCTGTTTTTATAAGAGCAGTACAGACACCCATTGACTTTGAGCAGGCCACACATGTTATATAGTAAATTCCTTCTATCTCCGTTATCCTTGGATCTTCCAGTCCGAATTCTTCATAATATTCTGCAGGGAAAATAGATGGCATCTCATCTAGTCCCATTACAGTAAATCCGGAAGAATCAAGTCTTGCAAGTCTTAAATGAGATATAGAGGTAAGTCTCATGGTGTTATCAGGCAGGTTATAACATCGTATATCTTTAGCACCATGTCCCGGGACTTTAAGCCAGTCTATTTTTATACCCCCCTTTTCTGCCCTCGGAGAAGGGAAAAAGCCTCTTCTTGTTTCAACAGGTCTTTCTGCCACTCTCAGAAGAAGATATATATTGTTTTTTACCCTTATTGCTCCTGGATTGAATACACCTATGACCTCTAAATTACCTCCTGAAGGCTTCAGAAATGAAGGTTTTATTAATAAAGTCTGGTGAATTCTTTTTATCATTCGTTATCACTTTCCCATTATATGTTTCACGTGAAACTTTCAGCCAAAGAATCTGTTACGGTACTATGGATTGCAAAAAAACAACGATTTATATGAAAATGATGAAGTTTGCACCTTCACTGGATGTTGATTTTCATATTTGGTTGTGACCGCTCCGGTCATGTCTGTTAGTATCCTCGCGTTACGCGTAACGATATAAACTGTAACTTATTTCCTTACTGATCCTAATTATTGATAGCGTTAATTTCGGCATCAGTGTATGATCTCCTTAACCCAACACCCGGCACCCGCCCCATCCAAAGGGGAATATTTACCGCTGGCAACACTTAACCGGACATTTCAATGAGAAAATCTTTCATCTTTATAAATAGATTATAATCGGAATTGAGCCTGTTCTGCACCTCGTCTGGACTCATTTCCCTGTCTTCTATTAAAGAGGAAATACGTAAGAAAAATAATGGAACAATAGATTTTGATGGCTCTTCACCATGGAGAGATATGTAAGATGCATATTCTAAAAGGATCCTTACCCATAAATCTGCGGGACATGAGGAAGTGTGTTGAGATGAGAATATCTGTTCAACTGTATTGAATGTATCGTGAGAGAGAATTTTCTTTATTGAACTTCTGTATTCCTTAAATGATTTTTCTCCTTCTGCTATAATTTCATTTTTATTTAAAGAGACCGGGGATGGAGAAATTTTATAATGATATCCGAAATTAGTAAGATGTTTCTCTTCTTCACAGTTAGTCCAGACTTCCCTGTATATCTTCATTAAATGAAACAGTGTTCCCGAGGTTTTTATGAATTTCTGTTTCATATCCTGGATTTTATCAAATTTCTCTATATATTTATTACCGAGAAAGACCTGACCTATTTCAAAACCTTCTCCTGCTGCAGCAATTGCTACCCATGTATCTATATCCATATCCCAGAGCTCCTTTTCCAGGAAACTTCTTGCCAAATCTGCTGACATGGCATAATCACCTGCGCCGGGATAACGAATATCTGTTCCGAAAAGGGATCTTATAAGAGGATAAACAAGATTATCATTTATCAATCCGTCATTCTGATGGATTATATATAAAGGAGAGATGTAATCATAGTCTCCTTTGATTACAGGACTGAGAAGGCCTTCTATCCATTCCGGATTAATACTCCGGAGATCTCCTCTTAAAATCATACAGGCAGAAGCATTCAACATATCTGAAGCATAAAAAAGTCCTTTCAAAAAGTTATTTCTTTCCATATTCTGGTCTGTAATCAGTCTGTGAACAGGCATGAAAGGTGTATGAATAAAATTCAATTCCCTGTCTTCATATATATCAAGGTTACTGAATATTCCGTCATCTTTCCCTCCTGATTTGATTATCAGGGCTTTCTGGTCGGGAAAATATTTGGCCAGGCCGAAACTTACAGCTTTAAGCACTCTCGCAACAGACGTATCCTCATGAAGGTCTGTTATGCCAACTATAATATCAGCCTCTCTTATTATTTCCAGTTTCATCATCATATCTCTTGATAGAATATTCATAATTACTCTCCTTTGAATAAATCGTAAGCCGTAAACCTTAAAGAGTCACATGTGGTGCCTCAATGGCTTTATTTAAGTTTTATATGTTCAAGATATCCTTTTTTCTTGCAGTTTAATATAGCTTTACCGAAAAGCCTGTATATTTTGTTCCTTTCTTCTTCTGGAAGTGTTATGAGTAATTCTCCTATAGTATCTCCAAGTGGTTCCTCTAAATCAGCTCTGGCTCTGTCATCAAATATTTTCATAAATACATTTCTTACTCTGTCTATTTCCTGGCCGCCATGTTCATATATAATTTCCCAGTCTTCTCCGGAAAGAAAAGAGGTTCTGGCTGTATTATCATCTTTCATAACATGTTTCCGTCTTTCTTTAATTTAAAGGTATAGGAATTTTCATCTTTAATGGTGTAAAATCTAAGCTTTAGATGAAAACTATTATAACCAATTTATCTAAATAATTTAATTAAACATAAAATTCGAGAAGATAAAATTTATTCCTTTATTATTGATTTACTTTATGTTAAAATTAAAATATAGTTGCTAAACCCCGTGTATGTATTGGGCGTTCCATGTCGGGATTTTTATAAAATTTTCAAGAGGAGCCAATATTTATGAGGTTTTCTAATAGATATGTTTCGAATAAAAAAGATAATCTGGATGCTTCCATAATAGCACAACTGGCATTCGCTGAATTACAGAGCAAGGTTACTGAAATAACAGGTAAACCTGTAATATGTCACTCCTGTGGAGCAGCAGTCACAGACCCCTTTGTCATTAAAGATCATCTTCCTGTAGGACTTCATTTTATATGTCAGTTCTGCAATAACCTGAATAAAATAGATGAATTACAGTTCAATTCTATTAAAGCGATAGGGAAAGGTGTAATAGAATATCTTGATGAGATACAGAACAACATGGCAGTGAAAGATAGAATAGTTGCATGTATAGACATATCAGGTTCCATGAATGGCGACAGTCTGGAATGTGTCAAAAAAAGTCTTATTGAAACACTTAAAGATATTTCTATAAATTCTCCTGACAGTACTTTTGCTCTTATAACATTTACAGACTGGGTGAGCCTTTATAGTGCCGATGGCAATGAATGTCTAAAACTCAATGAAAACAGCCTCTATGATGAAAATAAAATCTTTCAGATTCTTCAAAATCTTCACTTTAACTTTGAAACAGTAAAGGAAAGTTATGAAAAATGGATAGCATTAATTTCCAGACTTACAGCAGTATCCAGAACCGCTCTGGGACCGGCAGTGTTTTCTGCTTTCTCTCTTCTTCAGGGAGGGGGCCGTATAATTTTACTTACAGATGGCCTTGCAAATGTTGGAATAGGTTCACTCATAAGTTATTCTCCCGGAGGAAGAAAGGGGGAATTTTACAGAGACTTTGGTCAGAGATGCAGAGATGCAGGTGTAATGGTTGAAATTGTAGGTGTGGCAACTTCCGAATATTCGTCCCTTGAACTGGAAACTATAGGTGATATGGCCCGCATCACAGGAGGAGATATATATCTTGTGGACAGAAAAGAACTTTCGAGGACCTTTAATGCTCTTTCTCAGGCTGATTTCATAGGAAGGAATGTAAAGGTAAGGATATTCGTTCCTCCCAGTATGGCTCTCAGAGATGTAAGCGGTGATGTGCATTTTCATAGAGAAAAAAAGTCTCTTGATGCAAAGGTCGGTTATGTAAATCCTGACAGAAAAATGTGTGTAGCCCTGAATGTAACAGAAGATTTGAAGGAAAATGAAGATTTAACTGTTCAAACTCAGGTAGAATATACAGGGACAGATGGGAAAAAGAGAATAAGAATATATAATGAAAAGATTCATGTGACAGGAAAAGAAGAAGATATTGTAGAGAATTTCGAAAGTGACGTTTCAGATGAATTTTATATACAAAAAGCAGCCGAACAGGGAAGAACAGGACATGATGCAACAGGTATAAAGATTTTGAAAGATTATACGGACAAATTGCTTGCATATCGTAACATAGCAGGTAATCAGAAAAGAGAGAAATTGACCAGAAGTACGGAACTTATAAACAGGGAACTGGAAGATATAAACAAATTGAGGCAGGAAAAAAGTAAAGATGCCAGATACAGTAAATACCAGGCAAGGGTCTCCTTTGGTTCAACATCAGAACTCAGACAGGAATCCAGGAAAATGAGGAAGACGATAACACTTTCTGACCAGGAACCTTATACTGTTTAGCTTTAGACATAGTAGTAGTCTACCTGCCTGGTGCTCCGGAGAAAAAAATATCACGGCAGCACAGGTATATTTTATTGAATTATAATGTAAAGTAGCATGATACAGGCTGTAACTGTTATAAACGTTCCAGTTTAGATTTTTTTCGGAGGAGCATCAGGCAGGTAGACGGTATTTACCTGTTATTCAAATTGTTCGGTTTAATTAAAGCAATTTTATATGAAAAAGATGAAGTTTGTCACTTCACTGACCGTTGATTTTCATATCTGGTTGTGACCGCTCCGGTCATGTCTGTTGGTATAAGATTTGCCAGATTTAAAGATTAATCCGTAAATGGCAAAAAAATTGGTAGTGGTTAAGTGTAACTGAATCAGTTTAAACTTAACCACTACCAATAATTTTTCTATTCCTGATAATCTTTAACAATCTCCACAAGTTCCGGCAGATCAATACCCAGTTCTTTGAGTCTTTCTATCTTTGGAACTCCTTTACTGGTCCAGCCTCTTCTCTTATATACCGCATCAGTTACTTTTTCATACTGCTCTTCACGGTATTTCCTGAGTATGGCCATTTTCTCTTCAGTAGTCTTACCTTCCGGCTCAACACCTAGAATCTCTCTGAGTTGCTTATCATATCTTTCCGCTCTGGACTCATATTCTTCCTTTGTAACAGGCCCTTTGGAACGATAGCACATGGTGTCATGTTCTCGTGTTCCGAATCCGAGCATGAGGTTCATAATCCTCTGGAAATTATAGACTCTTGCAGACTGGTTTAACATCTTTTCTTCATTGAGAGGTTCACCGGTCATGCCTTCGAAGAATTTAAAGTAATTGTTTACATGATCGGGAATCTTTGCAGCTTCCTTTTCAAATTTATTATCGGCGGGAACCACGTCATTCCATATGATTTTGCATAGTCCCATAAGTCCGAACCATGTTCTCCAGAGAGGGAAATAATAAAGTGCTTCCGCTTTATCTTCAAAAGTGGGGATCTGATTGTTTACCATATCCATGAATATAAGCCATGCCTCATCATGCTGCGGGCCTTTCAGTGTAAGACCGTAGCCTGCCTGCTGGGCAAGGGATTCCTTTGAGACATATTCCGATATTTCAAGCCCTTTGGACTCGGTGCTTATATCCAGAAGGAATTTTTCATCTGCACCATATTCTCTGACCCATTTTTTTCTGAGCCATCTGATGCCCTGTCCTACATCAACTCCAAAACCTTCACCTCTTGCCATCTGATGGAGTATTTCAAGGACTTCGTTACATGCTCCGAAATTCAGTTTCAATCCTCCCGTATGGGTTTCATTTATGACGCCTGCCTCAAAGGCTTCCATGACGAAAGCTATCGTTGTGGCCGCAGAGATTGTATCAATGCCGTAGGTGTCACAGTAGAAATTGAATTCTACAAGCGTATCTCCGTCAAAACATCCCATATTGGCCGCACCTGCAGCAGTTTCATATTCAGGGCCGTCAACACATACTCTCTGACCTTTATAAGGGCCGGTTTTTACAAGGAAACCGTCTACAGCCTTGGCACATGCCATGGAACATCCTTTCCAGCATCCGTCTGCCATGCCCTGGGTGAAATATTTTGCTTTTAACATCTTTGAGTCTATTTTATATGCGTCAGGATGGCTTCCAAATTTATAATTGTGAACAGGCAGCAGATCATAGGCATTCATTACATCTACAATATTTGCAGTTCCGACTTCTCGCATTCTGTTCTGAGATTTATCGAGTGTTGCCATTTCCGCATTTATCTTCATGCCATGATCCCTTATCATGATAGGATCAGCAGGGTTATTCAGATCGTCTATTATCTGAATGGCACCTGTAGGACATACATAGGCACAGGATGTACAGCCTATACAGTTATGATCAACTTCATAGAAAGGCATAGTCAGATGTCTTTTTATGCCCCGGCCGGCAAAATCAAGTATTTCTTCCATCATAAATTCTTTACATGCTTTTACACAGTGGCCGCACAGAATACAGGCTTTATCATTTTCTTCCGTAAGAGGACTTTTGAAACGGGATTCCGTTACCCCAAGCCTTTTAGCCATATTCTGTATCAAAGGCACATTGGGCCACCTGCCAAGGTACATTTCAATGAGAATTTTTCTGTGATTTTTAACTCTTTCACTGTCAGTAGAAACTTTTATTTCATCACGGACAGGATAGTTACAGGCAGTGACAAGTTTTTTCTTACCTTTTAATTCTATTTCACAGATACAGAGTCTGCATGTGCCGTTAGGGGTCAGATCTTTATGATGGCACAATGTAGGCACAACAAACCCTGATTTTATAATTGCTTCCAGCAGATAACTGTCTTTATTTACTTTAACTTTTTTCTCATTTATTGTAATTTCTATTTTTTCAGCCATTGATAAACCTCCTTTGTGGTCGTGACGCGTGACGCGTGACGCGTGACGCGCGGTTTCTCGTCTTTTATTGTTTTTGCTCCTTTTCGGAGAAAAAACTGTCTGCATGTTCTAAATGCTATTCTCGCGTTACGCATTACGCATTACGCATTACGATCCTGTAAAGCTTTTAATTTTCCAGAAGCATTTATATGAGTTATTCCTTCTCCTTCTGCAGGTTTTATAAAGTCATTATTCAGTGATGCCAGGTGCTTGATTCCATATTTTTTGCAACATCCCAGAACCATGGCCTCTGAAGGATTGAGGTTATATTTCTGGATAAAATTGAAGGAATAAAAAACCAGTTTCTGAGTAATATCAAGAATCTTAAAATTTAAAAACAGGTAATAACCAATAGTTTTCAGATCAATACCATATTTTTTATTTACCGTATAAATAACATCAGCCCATACGGACGGATTTATATAGATATCGAACTTTTCTTTGTTCTTCTCCATAAAGTCCATAAGGTCTCTTGCTTTTAGATTACCTCTGCAGTATTCAATAATAAGACTGCTATCTACAAAGATTTTCATATATGTAACATGGCATGGCATAAGCCACGCGTCACGCGTCACGCGTTACGCGTTACGATTCTTACGTCCTGGCCACCAGATCCTTTACCTCTCTTTTTTCATCTTTAATTATACCGAACAGATCAGGAGGATTAATCCTGGAGAGACTGTTTATTTTATTTATAATCTCCTGTTCTATCTCTTCTTTTATAATGTCTTCACACCAGTCGGGAACATTGACCTTTATTACAAGTTCACCCATCTGAGTGCCTCCTTTGTTATTAGCTGTCAGCTTTAAGCAATCAGCAGCCAGCAATTTTTAGTGGTGACAGCGGAACATATAACACCGGATAATTTGTGATTTTGTCTCCTCCTGTCACGCGTCACGACTATAACCGGCGGAATATTTACCGCTATCAGCACACTTAGCTTACCTTTACTGCATCGGCAGGACATATTTCGTAACATATGCCACATTTAATACATTTGCTCTTATCAAGTGTGTGCACACTTTTCTTTTCACCGCTTATTGCAGTGACAGGACATCTTCTGGCACACATGGTGCATCCGATACATTTGTCTGCAAGAATATTGTAAGAAATAAGAGATTTACAGACTCCGGCAGGACAGCTTTTTTCTTTTATGTGTTTCTCATATTCGTCCCGGAAGTAACGAATTGTGCTTAAAACAGGATTGGGAGCGGTGGCGCCGAGCTGACACAGACTTGTTTCGCAGATGGTTTTCGAGAGATGTTCCAGATGTTCAATATCCCCGTCTTTACCCTCTCCGTTACATATGCCTGTAAGAATATTATTTAAAGCATAAAGTCCTTCACGGCATGGAGTGCATTTTCCGCAGGATTCATCTTGAAGGAAATTGACAAAATATCTTGCCACATCGACCATACAGGTTTTTTCATCCATTACAATCATGCCGCCTGAACCCATCATGGAGCCTGCATCTGTAAGGGAATCGAAATCTACCTTCATATCCAGTAAAGCTTCAGGGATGCATCCCCCCGAAGGCCCTCCTGTCTGAACTGCTTTGAATTTCCTTCCTCCCGGAATGCCTCCTCCTATGTCATAAATAATCTCCCTGAGACTTATTCCCATAGGAACCTCTACAAGACCGGTATTGTTTATATTTCCTACAAGAGAGAATACCTTTGTTCCCGAAGAACCGTTCCAGGGATTTTTTCTAACATCACCGGTACCTATAGAGGCAAACCATTCAGCTCCCTTTTCTATAATTACGGGAATATTTGCCCATGTTTCTACATTATTGAGCAGTGTGGGTTTATCGCGGAATCCGAATTCTACATTATGTACATACTTGGCTCTCGGTTCTCCCGGCCTTCCTGACATGGAAGCCATAAGAGCTGAAGACTCGCCGCACACAAAAGCTCCCGCTCCTCTGTGTATGTGTATGTCAAATTTGAACTTCCCATCTGAATTACCTAAAAATCCGTATTTTCTTGCCTGTTCTATGGCTTTTTGAAGTCTCATCATAGCCAGTGGATATTCTTTTCTGATATAGACGAATCCTTCGGAAGCTCCGACAGAGAAAGCGCCTATCATCATTCCTTCAATGACTGCATGAGGATCTGTTTCTATGATGCTCCTGTCCATGAATGCGCCCGGGTCTCCTTCATCGCCGTTACAGACCACAAATGGAGGTTCTTTTCTCTGGAGTGATGCTTTACGGCAGGACTGCCATTTTACGCCTGCAGGAAATCCCCCTCCTCCGCGGCCTCTTATGCCTGAAGAGATTATTTCCTTTATAACCTGTTCGGGATCGTTGCCTTTCAGAACCTTACGGATTGATTGATATCCCCCTCTGGCTATATAATGTTCTATATTTTCAGGATCAATAAGACCTTTATTGCGGAGTGCTATGAGCTGCTGCTTGGTAAAGAATTTTATATCATTCATTGTTTTATTGACTGCTCCGCTTACAGGATCTTTATGCATGAGTCTTTCTACCGGCATACCTTTGATGAGATGTTCTTCTACAATCTCTTTTACGTCTTCTTCTTTGACTTTCTGATAGAATATGCCTTCAGGCTGAACTACAATAATCGGCCCTGCTGCACAAAAACCGTTACATCCTGTAGGGACTACAAGATATTCTTTCTCAAGACCTTTTTCTTTTATCTCTTTTGAAAGACTGTCACGAACATTAAAACTTTTTGCAGAGACACATCCCGTGCCTGTACACACCATAAGCATGGCTTTATATTGTTTAAATTCTTCGTTTATTTTCTGCTGTATTGCTTCTAAATTTGTCATAATTATTCACCACGCCTCTCAGAAATAATTTTAGAAACATCTTTAACCTTTACATTTCCTATAATTTCTTCTCCGATTTTTACAACGGGAGCAAGACTGCAGCAACCGAGGCAGGCAACTGCTTCAAGTGTAAATTTTTCATCTTTCGTTGTTTCACCCTGTTTGATACCGAGTTCTCTTTCAAAGGCTTCAAGTATTTTCGGTGCTCCTTTTACATGGCATGCTGTTCCGAGACAGACCTGAATAACCTGTTCGCCCCGCGGTTTCAGGCTGAAAGCTTTATAAAAAGTGGCAATATGATAGAGCTGTGATTTAGCTCTTCCTGTTTTTTTACATATTTCATCAATGGCATCTTTCGAGATATAATGTTCTGTATCCTGAATATCCTGCATCATTTCTATCACATATTCAGGATCACTGTTCCATTTTTTTATAATCTCATCTATCTTTGAAGTATCTGTTTTGCAGGATGAAGCACATATACTATCCTGAAAAGGTTTACTCACTTTACTTTCCGATATGCGCCACGCAGAATTAACGGGAAGGCTCTTTACTACAAGGGCTTTAATTTTTTTATTTCTGAATACTGTCCCTATGCCTCCTCTGCCTGCCTGTTTAAGTCTTGCAACACCTCTGCGCCAGTCCCAGAAAGAAAAATTAAGAACTCCCATACGGGCATATTCCGCTCCCCTTCCGGTGGAAACTACGGCAATATTTCTCATATCCAGTTCATTATCTGCATACATAGCGGTAAGTTCTTCTGAAATTACATGGGAATCATTGCTTTCAATAGGTGCTTTTTCTATTGAGATTTTGTTATTTACCGCATCTATCAATATAATAATATAATCTTCTGATTTACCCACTATGGACATGGCATCAAAACCGGCAAATTTTAGATAAGGGCCGAAGTAGCCTCCCACATTGCAATCTATAACGCAATCCGTGAGAGGAGATATTGATGTGACAATGGTTTTCCCCGAACCGGGAAACGATATAGTTCCCCCGAGAGGACCTGAAGAAAAACAGATAGGATTTTCCGGGCTATCCCATCTGGTATGTTTGCTGATTTCCTGAAACATAAGCCACAGGTCAAAACCACGGCCTCCGATCCAGAGTTTTTTCATCTCATCTGAAACAGGTATAAAGTCAATAGTGTTTTTTGATACGTCAATTCTCAGAGTTCTGCCTGCATAACCTTTCTGAAGTTCACATATGTCGAATTTTTTTTCTGCAAGAACTTCGTGGGCTTCCTTCATTTTAGCTATATGGTCTGTTACCATTCAGATCTTCCTCCCTACAGGTAAATCTTGACAGAGCTGATTCTCTGTCCTTTTATACATTCTGAAATAATCTCTTTTTTTCACTTTCAATTAACCGCCATGGTGAATATGTATGGCTTTAACTTCTGCTCCGTCAGGAATAAAGCTGGTATCATAATTATCTTCATGTATTATTTCTCCGTTTATCGAAGTCACTATAAGAGAAAAATCGTAGCCCATAATCCTGAACAGCTCTGTTACTGTCATACCTTCATGCCATTCGACCCTGTTACCGTTTACTGTTATGATAATAATCACCCCTTTTCAGTGACCAGTGACAGCTTCACTTTTCACTCTTCACCCTTCACTATATTATTACAAATAGTAACTTATAGATTCCTGTGATTTAAAAAAGGTATAAATCTTCTCAAGTTCGTTATATTCTTCAAGATAAATTTTAACTGAATAGGATGAATAGGTTTTCTTTGTGCTCTCTCTTTTTCTTATTCCTTCTCTTGAGAAATTCCTGCTTGTAATAAGTTCAATCTGTCCTGCAATATATTCAATATCCAGTTTGTCTGATTTTCCTATAATTTTGAATTCATAATCGATAGGAAATTTTACGAGATCTTTTAAATTGTTTTTTTCCATATAATATAATCTTTATTAAAATGAATGATCTTTGTTCGCGTCACGCGTCACGCGTCACGCGTTACGACCTAATAATATAATTTATTACAATAAATAATCTTTGTTTGCCTCACGCGTTACGACCTATTGTTCTCTCTGTTTCTTAAATTTCTCCAGATGGCGGGAGAATTTATATTGAGTCCAGCAACTGTTACAGAAAACATTGTCTTCGATCTGTTTGCCGATACATTTTTCACAGAGCCCTTTATCACAGCCTGTACAGGTGGCAACCATTTCAGTGTCTTTATGCCAGGCACAATATTGTTTTGCTTCCTTTACCTCTATTTCTGTCTTGGTACTGACATCCTTCATCCAGCTCTGTACCTTGCTCATATCAATACCTCTTTTACCTTTTTTACGACCGAAAACGGTTTCTGCTGACTGGATTATTTCATCCTGATAATTTGCATCTATTTCTTTAAAGGCTGTCGCCATTTCTTCCGGATTATTAAAAAGCATATATTTACTGGCATCTCTCATATACCATTTATTACCATGTTTTCTGACAAGAATTTCTCCTTCCATTTTTAATTTGACAGTACTTTTGAGATAGTTTATCATTTCATCAATATCGTCTACTTCAACCCACAGTCTTTCATCATCTAAAATCCATTTCCCGTCTCTCGGACTGTATCCCAGTCTAATATCATATTGATAATCGGGCATTTTATGAACATCTCCTTATTGACCTGAGCATAAGCATGTAATAAAAGTCTTCCTCCCGTCACGCGTTACGCGAACAGTTATGTATTATTTATGCTTACCTCAGTAGAATAAACTTTTTTGAGAGATTATAATTATTTTGTACAGTCTATAGAATGACTTTTACAAAATTCATGATAATCTTAATTTTTTATAATATCATATTTTTTAATTTAACGGTATAGGAATTTTCATTTTTATAGTTAGTTTCATAACTATCCATAAATAATGACTTCGTAATGCGTAAAGCGTAATGCGTGATGCGCAGGGATTAAACCCGTCACGCGTCACGACGACTTAAATTCTAATAAGTTATGAAATACACTATAATGGAGTAAAATTAAGCTTTAAATGAAAATTATTCAGAGGCAATTGATTTAAATAATTTAAGTCACATGGGGAAAGGCATTTTTTATGAAGGATTTGAACACATATTAAAGAATATATTATATAAAAAAATGATTGCCAGAAAGGATTTTTTATGATATCCGAAGAACTTTTAAAAATAATAGCCTGTCCCAGATGTAAAGGTGATCTCGAATATATAAGCGGTAAAGAGGAATTCCTGGACTGTCATGAATGTAAACTTCGATACCAGATAAAAGACGATATACCGGTTATGCTTATAGATCAGGCTATAAAGTTAGAAAATTGATATAATGGATTTATGTGAACATTTGCTGATGTGAACATAAATAATACATATATGCTCTCGTGATGGGAGATGAAAACTCTTATACGCAGGTCAGTAAAAACCAGAGCCAGGAGTTTTAATGTACCGTGGTTTTGGGTAGTGTTCTATAAAATTTGCTATAAGGTTTTGAATATTTTCCGAAATTTTTCTTGCAAATATGTGAGATTTTTTATATACTTCTTTATAATCTATTATCCGGGAAAGGAATATTATGTCTGTTAAATATACATTAAAAGAAGCAGCAGAAATAATAGAGCTCACTATAGAACAGCTAAAAACAGCCATAAAGGACAAAAAACTTAAAGCTGAGAAAGAAAAACTGTCCGGAAAACAGTTTAAATATATAATATTAAGAGAAGACCTGATAGATTATGGAAAAGTAATCGGCGTAAAATTGATTTTCCCGGGAGAGCCTAAAAAAGAAGGCCAGGATGAAAAAAAAGATGACTCTGATATTAAAATTAAAGAATATCTTAAGAAAATAGAAGAGCTTGAAAAAGAACTGGAAACTTACAAAGAACTGAAAAAATCGGAAGAATATTTGAAAAAAGAGCTTGCAAAAGCAAATAACGATTTTAACGAACAGGCAAAAGAATATGACGAGCTCTTTAAAGATTATGAAAAACTGGAACAGGACAAGCATGAACAGGATAAACTTATAAGTGAAGCAGAACAGGCTTTACTTGATATGGTAGAACAGTACAAAGAACTGGCAGAAGATATTTATAAAAGAGATAAAAAAGTTGCGGAACTGGTCCAGGAACTGGATGAAATTAAAAAGCATGGTTCTTACGGCAACGCCGAAGATCTGAAAAAAGACCTGGAGAAATATAAAAATCTTGAGGATAACTACACAGTAGTTCTGCTGGAAAACGGGAAGCTTAAACGAGAATTACAGGAAACACAAAAAAGGCTCATGTCTATTGAAACAGGGGCGGGGGACCTGGATAGATATGAAGAAGCTATAAGGGACAAAGAGAATCTTCAGAAAGAATTAAATGAACGATTACGTCAGATTGCTTCTATTACAACTGTTCACAGCCAGAAATTACTGGAAGAAACAAATAAATATGACGAAATAAAGAAAAATTATGATGAAATTGTAGAAGAAAGAGACCGTCTCCAGAAAGAGTTGGGTGAAAAATCAAGGCAAATCAGTGCTATTACAAACATTTATAAAGAGATTGAAAAACTTCAAAACGAATTAAAAACTTCGAAGGAACAGAAAGCAATTCTGGAAAAACAGTTGAAACAGTTAAAAAAGTAGTGAGTCGTGAATAGTGAGTAATATCCCGATTACAGAACGGCTACCGGCTGTAGCGGCATCCGCAGGAAAGACTTTCCCAGACAGTTACGGATTTAACTCTGAAAGATCTGTCTTTGAATGTATCTTCAAGAGACATAAAAAAATACTTGGAGAGATTTTCTGCCGTAGGGTTGATAAAAAGAACTCTGTTTAAAAATTCATGGTCAGGCAGAATGGATTTAATGATTTTTTTTACCTCTCCGAAATCTACAACCATACCTGTTTTATCCAGACTTTCCCCCTCTATTTCTACGTCTACATGCCATGTATGTCCATGAATATTTGCACATTTACCCATATAATTTTCAAGAAAATGAGCTGCATCAAAATGTTCTTTTATAATAAGAGTATACATATTAAAACCGGCCTTTCTTTATGAACGTGACGCGTGACAGGTGGTTTCGTAATGCGTAATGCGTATTTCATCCCCGGGGGGGTATAAAACGCCTCGACTCAATATTCACGACTCACGACTCACCCTTCACCCTTTCTGCTCCTTATATAAACAGTGAGTATGGAAATATCCGACGGTGTTACACCTGCTATTCTTCCTGCCTGGCCTATTGACATGGGACGAATTTTATCCAGTTTTTCTCGTCCTTCCCGTGATAGAGAAGGTATATTATGATAATCAATATTATCCGGTATCAGCATTTGTTCCAGTTTATGAGCTTTCTCTATCATTTGCAATTCTTTTTTTATATAGCCTTCATATGTAATTTCTATTTCTATCTGTTTTATAACACTTTTCGGAAGTTCTGGCCTTTCTGTGTCAAGTGGTGCAAGAGATGAGTAGGTTATATCAGGTCTTCTGAGCAATTCTTTTAAGGAAATATTTTCCTGTGGCTCATGGCCGGTAATTTCTATAAATTTCTCTCTTTGTCCCGGGCCAAGACCTACTTTGACCGCTTCGAGTCTTCTGGTTTCTTTCTTTATCTGTTCCATTTTTTCACAGTATTTTTTATATCTCTCTTCCGAAACGAGTCCTATCTTGTAACCCTTTCCGGTAAGCCTCTGATCTGCATTGTCCTGGCGGAGCATAAGACGATGTTCTGCTCTGGAAGTAAACATTCTGTAAGGCTCTGAAGTTCCTTTTGTAATCAAATCATCTATAAGTACACCTGTATATGCTTCCGATCTGCTCAAAATAAAAGGTTCTTTACCTTTTACGCTCAGGGAAGCATTGATGCCTGCCATAATTCCCTGAGCTGCCGCTTCTTCGTACCCTGATGTGCCGTTTATCTGTCCGGCAAGATAAAGACCTTTTATTTTTTTTGTTTCTAAAGTGGGGTAGAGCTGTGTGGGAAATACAAAATCATATTCAATACCATAGCCGGGACGCATTATTTCAACCTCTTCAAGGCCGGGCACAGTTCTTAACATGGCGAGCTGAACATCTTCAGGTAGACTTGTCGACATACCCTGAACATATATCTCATTCGTATCAATCCCTTCAGGTTCAAGAAAGACCTGATGGGATATTCTATCGGGAAATTTAAAAATTTTATCTTCTATGGATGGACAGTATCTCGGCCCTATGCCGGTAATTTTTCCGCTGTAAAGGGGAGACCTGTCAAGATTTTTTAATATTATCTCCTTTGTTCTTTCATTTGTATAGGTAAGATAACAGCAGAGCTGTTTCCCCGGAAGTACTTCGGGAGACATAAAAGAAAAAACAAGTGGTTCCTGTGAAGGTTCCTGGGGTATTGTTTTAGAAAAATCTACAGTATTTTTATTTACTCTCGGCGTCGTGCCTGTTTTAAGCCTTCCAAGTTCAAGACCTGCTTTTTTCAGCGACAGAGATAATTGATTGGACGGAAATTCTCCTGCTCTCCCGGCAGGGAAATTTGTCAGCCCTATATGTACCGTCCCTCTGAGAAAGGTACCTGTTGTAATTATGACAGTTTTTCCTTCGTAAAAATTACCTGTCTGAGTGAGAATACCGGTTACATGGCCATTGGAAATCATAATTTCTTCTGCCATGGCCTGTTTGATGTCAAGATTTTCCTGGTTTTCCAGAACTCTTTTCATTCTGTTTTTATATTTAACTTTATCTGACTGGGCGCGAAGAGCGTGAACAGCAGGGCCCTTACTGGTATTTAACATTCTTATATGTACATGAGTTTCATCTGTATTAATTGCCATTTCGCCTCCAAGAGCGTCTACTTCTCTTGCAAGGTTTGCTTTCGCAGGCCCTCCTATACTTGGATTACATGGCATAAGTGCCAGCGTATCAAGATTTATTGTAAGCAGAAGAGTCTGACAGCCTGTTCTGGCAGAGGCGAGGGCGGCTTCACACCCTGCATGGCCTCCTCCTATAACTATGACATCATATTTTCGGGGATAGGGAATCATATGAATTTACCTCTTTAACAAGTGAGCAGTGAACCGGTGCGGGCTACAGGGTAATAATTGCCGGTTATATGTAACGCGTCACGCGTCACGCGTTACGCGTGACGATTTACAGGTCAGCTGAATTATTAAAAATTTAATGAACCTTAAATTTACTTGCTATTTCTTTAACAAAACCGCTTTCTACAAATTTTATAGCCATTTTTATGGCATTTTTAATTGCTTTTGCCCTTGCCCGTCCATGGGTGATTATACAGACACCATTGATACCAATCAGAGGAGCACCGCCATGTTCGGAGAAATCGAGTATTTTCTTTGCATTACTCATTATTGTCTTAAATTCATCTGAAAAATTACCGTCTGGCCATATTTTCATAGCCTCCTGTTTTATGAGAGCTACAATAAAATTGGCTGCACCTTCACCTGTTTTGAGCACCATGTTACCGGTGAAACCGTCACATACTACTACATTGGCTTTATTAAATAAGAGTTCTGTTCCTTCAACATTTCCTATAAAATTAAGATCTGAATTCGAAAGTAATTTATATGTTTCAAGGGTAAGTTCATTACCTTTAGTGGATTCTTCTCCGATATTAAGGAGTCCTATCTTCGGATTTTCTATCTTATAAACGGATCTGGCAAGGGCATCTCCCATAAGAGCAAATTCAACTAAAAAGCCGGGTTTACAATCTTTATTTGCTCCTGCATCGAGCATAATAACTGTGCCGTAAATTCCCGGCCAGAGTGTAGCAATAGCCGGCCTTTCCACACCGGGGATACGGCCTGTCTTAAAGAGGCATGCTGCCATAGCGGCTCCTGTATTACCTGCCGCCACTACACCATCTGCCTTCCCTTCACCTACTAACTGTGCAGCTATTACTATAGATGCATCTTTTTTCTTCCTTATACTTTTAGACGGAGACTCATCCATTCCTATTACTTCAGAGGCATGGCGAATATGGACAAGCGGACTGGCGGGAGTTCCTTCCATACATTTTTTTATTTCCGTTTCGTTTCCCACTAAAATTACCTCTACTCCATATTCAATAGCAGCTTCTATACCACCGAGAACTATTTCCTTTGGAGCAAAATCTCCTCCCATTGCATCAATGGCTATTCTCATGCTTAAATCACCTTTTTATAAAGTATCGTGACGCGTGACACGTGACACGGAAGTTACCTGTAAAATCAATGACTGCAGTTTCTGCAGAATTAATATTCTATCATAAAGACATCTGACAAAATTCCTATAGATTAAATTTAAAACTCAACTTTTTTAAATTCTCCATTTATCAATTTGAATCCTTCATAGAGGATAAATATCTTTTAACAGTGACCAGTTACCAGTTATCAGTATTATAAATCACTCTTCACTTTCTTAATCTGAAGCTTTAGCTCAACGAGTCTGCCCTGGCAGTCCTCTATCATTTTATAATTATCATCTATGTTTTTTTTGAAATCAATATACATATTTTCAGATATAAGCCCTCTTGTTCGACTTATATAGATATCAAGTATCTTCCCGAGCTCTGTATGTATTGCATTATATTTCAGCGGTGGTTTTAAAGAATTCAGAGAATTCCTTAAATTTCGGAATTTTGCTTCTACACTGCCTGATTTAACATTAATCTGGGAAATCTTTGTCTGTTCAAGATTGGATTTTTCCAGTTCCTGATTGAGCGAAAACAGTTCTTTACCTGTAAACTCACAATTTGTAATTATATGTTCAACACCTGCTGCATAATTTTTCTCAGGATTTGCCGATTTGTAAATAAAAAAACCTGCAGTAACTATGAGCATAATAAAGATTACAGGTATAATGAAATTTGATCTTTTTACAGATTTGAATTTTACCTCTGCCACCCTGTCTCCGTCCCATTTTATCTCATAACCAAGCCTCTGAAGTCCTTCGAGGGCAGCCCTTTCCACTCGTGGATCCTGGGCTGTAAGCATACGGGCCATCGCATTTATACAGTCTCTAGTCGCCAGTTCTTCCAGGGCTTTTAATGCCTTCATCTTTACTTCAGGTACATTATCATCAAGGGTTTTTATAAGTGCTTCCTGTGCTTTATGTCCTTTGAGCCTTCCTATTGTTTCTGCTGCTGCACCTCTTATTTCAGGCATTTTATCTTTAAGAAGGGAACCCATCAGGGCATCCACAACATCTCTGTCCTGAAGCTCTGCAAGAGCCTCTATTGCCTCAAGACGACAGTCCAGATCGTCATCTTTCATTGCAATCTCCAGTATGGGAACAACTACCCTTAAATCCTTTGTAGTTCCCAGGGTTTTTATAACACCTTTCTTATTTTTCCCCTTTTTGTTCAGTTCTTTAATCATTTCCTGTATCTGTTCCTTAAGGGATGCACCGCAGTTAGAACATGTATCCCTGCTTATGGATTCTTTATCACATTTTAAACACCTCATAAATAACCCTCCTCTAGCTCATATAAAATAATAGACAGAGCTACAGAGCCTGCCGTCTCTGTTCTGAGTATTCTTTTTCCCAGTGATACAGTCTGAAGGTTATGAGACATGGCTAGAGAAATTTCTTCTTCTGTAAAATCACCTTCAGGCCCTATAAATATAAAAATTTTTTCACTTTTTTTACTTTTTTCTCTTAACATCTTTTTCAGAGATATAGAACTGAGAGAAAATAAAAAACCAAGGTCTCCGGGTTTTACAAGAGATAAAGATTGGTTGAAAGTGACAGGTTCTTTTATCTCTGCTATGGTCATTCTTCCTGACTGCTGTGTTGCGGATTTTGCAATTTTCCTCCATCTTTCCAGTTTTTGAGGACTTATTGAATTAATACTTCTGGCAGTTATAACAGGTTGTATCTCTTTTATTCCTATTTCGACAGCTTTTTCCACTATAAAATCCATCTTCTGTCCCTTCGGGAGAGATTGACAGAGTATTACCTGTAAAGAAGGTTCTACGTATCTGTATTCTGTCCGGATGATTCTGGCAGTAACTCTGTCATGTTTTACTTCCACTGCTTCTACTGTGTATTCCCTGTTTGAAGTGTTAAAAACATCAAAAATGTCTCCTTTTCTGCAGCGAAGTACACTTACGAGATGCTTCAAATCAGGGCCTTCAATTATTACAAGTCCGTCTTTTATATATTCTTCCGTTATGTAAAATCTTGGTATGCTCATAAGTAGAATATATCATATCGGTTATATCTTTTCAATTACTGGTTAAGAACCTATCCGAAAAGTAATATTTTTTTAAATCCTTTCCACTGCCAGGTTCTGGAGCAACGGAGTCTCCGAAGGACAAAATGCCAGTTGTAAATTATAGTACCGCTACAGGTAAAAGGGTATCCATAAAAAGCTTCTGACTGGCAGGCTCTGGAGAAGAAAAATTCGTTTTTTCTATAGTATTAGAAATTAAATAAGGGCTAATTTATTGTCTGTAAAACAAATTAAATAAGGCAAAT
>JAKPQU010000034.1 GCA_029555925.1 Bacillota bacterium | reverse complement strand
ATTTGCCTTATTTAATTTGTTTTACAGACAATAAATTAGCCCTTATTTAATTTCTAATACTATAGAAAAAACGAATTTTTCTTCTCCAGAGCCTGCCAGTCAGAAGCTTTTTATGGATACCCTTTTACCTGTAGCGGTACTTAGGCGTGTAACGCGTCACGCGTCACGCGTCACGATTATAGTCTCACGCATTTATTGAAGAAAGGAACTATAAAATTATGTTATTCAAAAGACTATTTATATCAATGTTATTATTACTGTCAGTGACTTCAATTCTATATGCAAAATCTGCGGAAGAATGGAATAAAGAGGGGCTGACTTTAGCGGAACAGGGTAAATATGAAGAATCCCTCTCATGTTATGATAAAGCACTTGCAATCAATAATAAATATGGTGAATGCTGGTATAACCAGGGAAATGCTCTGGCAAATCTGGGAAATTTTCATGAAGCAATTAAAAGTTATAATAAAGCAATAGAACTTGATGAGAAATTTTCTCCTGCCTGGAATAATAAAGGAGGAGCTCTGGTATGCCTGGGGAAATACGAAGAGGCAACTGCATGTTACGATAAGGCACTATCTATTGACCCGGATCAGATAGATACATGGAATAACATGGGAGCCTGTCTTGTAATACTTGAAAAATATGAAGAAGGAATTACATGTTTTGATAGGGTTATAGAGCTCGACAGCAAAAGGGTTGACGCGCGTAACAACAAAGCCTATGCATTAAACAAACTCGGAAAATTTCAAGAATCTCTGGAAGTAACAGAGAAAACTCTGGAGTTTGCACCTGATAATTCTGATACATGGAATACAAGAGGGTGGGCTCTCTATGAACTTGATAAAAAAGAAGAAGGAATGAAATGTTTTGACAGGTCCCTGGAAATTGATCCGAAAAACTGTTATGCATGGAATAACAGAGGGTGGATCTTCCATCTTCAGGGTAACTATGAAGAAGCAATAAAATGTTTTGATAAAGCACTGGAATATGATCCGAATTACGAGCAGGCAAAAATTAACAGGGAAAAAACTCTGGGAAAGATGAAAGAGCAGAAATGAATTAAGGACTGATAACGTTAAATATGTCCCTGATGGGTGTCGGGTTAAGAAGATTAAATCCGGAACCCGGAAACTACTGAAAAGTGAGCAGTGAAAAGTAAATAGAAGAAGATATTAATTACGTTTCACTGTTTATTACTCACGATTCACTTCTGCCGGTCACTGATAACTGATAACTGCTCACTGTTTTATGTCCAGTATTCTCCAGGGAGACCAGTCAAGCGGTACTTTACTGACGTAAGTCCTTGTAGCAAAAAGAATTTTTTCAGGATTATCAAGGTCTGCAAGGGATATAGAAACTGATATCTCTCTTGAATTTCTTTTAATTTTTACTGTATTTGCAGGCAATTTTTTATTTTGATCATATATAGTACAATAAATTGAGCCGAATTTTATATGAACCTTCGGCATAAGAGGAAACTCTTTATCTGATCTGTATCCAAATAAATACAGAGAAAGTCCAACTGTTTTTGCAAGAGGACGGGAAAATTTTACTTTTATTTCAATGGAATGGTCTTTCACTTTTACATACTCTTCCAGAATGCCTACATAGGCAGATTTTTCTTTTTCCAGTAATTCATCCGGTATGTTCATTTCTTCCGTCTGTGTGCCTGTTATATTTACAGGGTCTTTATTTAAAACCACAGAAGGCATATCTCCAAACAGTTCGTTCAGTCTCACAAAGGAAAGGAGGTATTTTTTATTGGCTTTATACTGGCTCAGGTGGGCCTTCAGAGCATTATGTTTTATTTCTATTTCCTCCCTGGTAAGATTAATATCCTGCCATTTTATCTCTTTTACAAGTGATTCAGGAGGATGCAGAAAATTTTCAGGTATATACCCCGGAGGATAGGGCCAGCGGTTATAATGTATAAGATAGGAATAAAGTTTGCAGTTCCCGTCTTTTTCCAGATCCCATAGAGCAATACTGGTAAAAAGAAACAGAGCCTGGTGATCTGGATGATGGTCTGCAGGACTGGTGACAAAGATTTTCGTAGGTTTAAATTTTTTCAAAACTGTTTTGATGTCTTTTAAGATATCATCACCTTTATATAAAGCACCTGGTCTTAAGGCATTATCATAGGGAACACATGTTACCCTTGTGAGTATACTCTTATAAGGAGAAGAGCCATTCCAGTACTTATACCAGATATTCAGTGTGCCGAAATCAGGATAACCAAGGAAGGTAATGTTATCTTTCGAAAGACCGAGAAGAGCATCTGCTTTCAATGCTTCTTCATGACGGACAAGTCCCATATTAATAGCACCTCTGGAAGACAACACAGGTCTGTCACGGTACATCATAAAAGACCACTCGTTCGCATCTCCGTAAGTAAGGAAAAGAACATGAACCGGTAAATGCATTTTTACGGCCTGCTGTATGATACCGCTGCATCCCAGGACTTCATCGTCAGGATGAGGAGCGAGTATAAGAATCCTGTCGTCTGATGAAAAAATTACATCTGACCAGATAAAATTGTCATCTATCTGAGGTTCCTTTGCCATAAAGATAGAAAGAATGTAAATCGGAAGAAAAATTACCAGGATAATAAAAAGTCTTTTATGAAAACCTTTCATAAGTAATGAGTAGTGAATGGTGAGTTGTGAGTGGCAGGAAATTTAATTCGACTCACTGTTCACTGCCTTAATTTCTCCTTTAATAATTTCGGCATCCACCCGTCGTGACTGTATAATACACCGGCATCGCGAAAATATTTTCTCGCCATATCTTCTTCTTTCAATTCCTCATAAATCCTGCCTTCCATATAAACAGCGAGAGGATTCTGGTTACATAGTTTTATGCTTTCTTCCATATATTTCCTTGCTTTTTCAAGTCCCTCTGCGGTTCTTTCCATATTTTTTGCATGAAGACCTCCGTCTGTCCATTCACCGCGATAAAAATAGAACTGGGAACGAAGGAAAAATATATCCAGAGGCATAACAGAAGCAGTATTTATATCTTTATTATTATAAGAAGTTCTGTAAAAAAGAATATCGTTTAAATCATCGTATTCCGGACGTATATAAATGTAACCGGTAGAAACTTTTCCAAATAAACCTTCATGAGCCATAAATGGTTTCGGGTCTGAAGCATCAACCAGAATATCCTTACCGTCCGACAGTTTCACGACTACCACAGCATGACCGTTATTTGTTTCCTGCTTATTATTATTTATATATACCATATAAACTCCGGAATTAATACCCATCTTTTGAAAGAGACCTGAAATCAAAACCGATTGTAAAAAACACTGCCTTTCACCGTAAGCCACAACATTTCTGAATTCATACCCCCTCCTGAGGCTGAATTGAGGTATAACAGTCTTTATATATCTGTGGGTCCACTGTAATATTTCCCGTTCTTTTTTCACCTTTTCTTCCGTAACAGAAATGGAAATAAGAGACTTATTCAACCAGTCAAGGAGTTCGTTGAATGTCAGATTCTCTGCACCGTTAAAAGGAAAGCTCCCATCTTTAATAGATTTATCACGCCAGTTTATATAGGCGCTATCCATCCATTTATAGAATTCACTTCTGTCTTTCTCTCCCCCGTCTCTGTAAGAATCTTCTACAAAGGTATCGAAGGTTTTACTCATATAGGGACAATAATAATCAGATGCTGCGAGTGAAACATTGGGTGTTAGAGAAACATTGGCCGATAAATGATTTGATCTGCTGTAACAGCTGATGCCGAAAATCATCGAAACGATTATAATTGTCATGACACATTTTTCTTTCATAATCAGCACTCCTTTCTGAAATTACTGTGGTGAGCATAAATAATATACGTGACGCGTAATGCGTAACGTGTGACGGAAGGAAGACTTTTATTACATGCTTATGCTCAGGTCAGTAAAATTCTATAAAATATATTAAGCACGTAAAAATATCTTCTTTTTATAAAAATAAAATAAAACTACCCACCAGAACATAATATAAGATATAGTATAGACCCATCCCCCCATAACAGGTCCCCATCTGTCAATACAGAATTGAAGATAAACCTGAATAACGGACATATTTGCTCCCCATATCCATTCCTGGAAAATATGCAATTTAACCATTATCGGCAGCACATAAGCCAGAATTGCATTTACCCCGAACACGACAAGGGGAAAGCTCCATTTCTGCCATCCGATAATATCTATCACCAGATATAAGAGACCCAGTACCATTATTCCCCAGCCGGCCGTATAGAGTATATATGAAGCAGTCCACACAGGTTTATTAAAAGGCAGATCCAGACTCCAGAGCCACCCTGAAAGACCGGCTCCGACAGACAGAGTGAACATATATGCAAATTTCACTTTTTGAGACATAACTTTAGACTGTAAAATATTACCTGTTATCGTGCCTATAAGTACTATGGCAGATGCAGGTACAACAGAAATGAGACCCTTTAAATGAAGTGGTTGAAGATAAATCTGATTTATATAAGCAATAACATTATGTTCTTCCGTAAATATACCGGGTTCCATACCGGGAACAGGGTAAAAACGTATTAAAGCCCAGTGTCCCACTAAAAAAACTATAACAGTGACTACACGCCATACACCGGGTAACCAGTAAAGAAAAGTAGCCATAAAATAAGAGAGGCCTATCAATTGAAGAACTCCCAGGCCTATTACCGGTTGTTTGACTATACTTGAATCTATAAGGCATCCGAGCAAAAAAAGCGTTATCAGGCGGCCGAAAGCTTTCAATATATAATTCCACCGGCTAAACCCTTTTTTAAAATGAGACTCCGATGCATATGGTATTGCAACACCGACGATTAAAAGAAACCATGGGAATACCATATCGGCAAAGTTTACTCCCTGATTCCATGCAGCATGAGTAAGGTGGGCAGGTGTTCTGTCATTGAGAGCAATATTATTTACAAGCAACATTCCCACTATTGTAAGGCCTCGAAAAGCATCAAGAGAAACAAGTCTTTTTGGTTTTTCTGCAGGTTCTTTTTTCTTTTCCACCAGAGGTTTCTCTTCCATCTTCTCTTGTTCAGAAGAATTGGCGCATTGTTTATCTATATTACCAACATCGCCTGAAGATTTTCTATCAGCCAGGGACGTTTCTTTTTCCATAACGCTCATATCACTATCAATCAGATTAATTGCTGTCATTTACTACACCTCCTGAATAATGAATTATAACATTCCATACCGGATTATTCAGTAACTTATAATACGTGACACCTGAAAATAAATGTAAATTAGTTGACATCATTAATAGAGATAGTACAAATATTTTAATTCCATTTACAACGGAATGTCAATATGTTGAAACTAAATTAGTAAAATCTAATTTTACAGAATTTATAGAAAATAACAATAAAAAAACTATAAGGAAAATGAACAGGAAGAATAAGGGTTTATCAAACACATATTACTATTAATTACGTTACACTATTTTTACACTAAATACTATTTTGTCTTTCTTAAAGTTTCTCCCTTTTTATGTTATACTTACAGGCATCCCGTCATCATCATCCATCTTTCATCAGAACACGGGGAAAAGACTATTATAAATATGTGGAAATCAATAAGATCTTTTTCATTCGACATCTGGAATATACGGGCTGTTTCATTACTGACAGCCGTAATGGGTATTATTAATATAATCTCTGCAATAACACCTGTACTGGCAGTAAGGTTGACCCTGATAAAATCATATCTACCGCTTGAAATAAGACAGGGAGGGCGACTTTCTGCGACACTTGCCGGTTTCGACCTCCTGCTTTTATCAGGACAGTTATGGAGGAGGAAAAGGGTTGCATGGTGCCTGACAATTATTCTGCTCATTATTTCCGCCTGCAGTCACATAGTGAAAGGTCTGGATTATGAAGAAGCCATAGTAGCAACAATAATTATCATTGCTTACTGCTGACCTGATACATATTATTGCGTTCCCTGCAGGCTGGATTTTCTCTATTTCTATTAAAAAGAAAATTATTCCCCCCGGTAAAAAATAAGAAAGGTTTTAAGAAGTTTATTCAGAATAATTATAAAGATAATCTGACCCGGGTTGTTATCAACAAAGGAAAATCAAAAAAGTAGAGGTGAACGGAGAAATATGCATTATTTCAAAAAGATTCATATATTAATAGCTATAACCTTGATAATAATATTATTAATTCTTGTGAATCACTATAAATTACTGGCAGGTTCCGATACGGATAAACAGAATGAAAGACTCGATAAGTTCTGGCTCAGAGCCCTTACTGAAGTTTATAAATCACCGGAAGAGCTGCAGGCCCAGCATGACAGAGAATTAAGGAAAGGACTACTTTATAGAAAACTGATAAAAGGAAATCCGAAGATTAGAGCAGTAGCCCTCACTTTCGACGATGGTCCCCATCCGGTCTATACAATGAAACTACTGAAGGTATTAAAGAAATATGATGTAAAAGCAACATTCTTTGTTGTAGGTAAGATGGCGGAAAGGCATCCGGAACTTGTAAGAGCAGAGGTAAAGAACGGGCATATGATAGGCAATCATACCTATAATCATGTAAACCTGACATACATCCCCGAGGATGAAATTAAAGTGGAATGGCAGGCATGTAATGATGTGATAAAAGCTACTACAGGTGTGGATATGGCTTTCTGCCGTCCACCCGGAGGACAGTATGACTCAAAAGTAATCAATGCTGCCATGGATATTGGCCTGACTACAGTACTATGGACAGATGATCCGGCAGATTATTTGAAACCTTCCGATAAAATTCTGGAAACAAATACTATGGAACATATAAACCCCGGCGGAATAATCCTTCTTCATGACGGTATTCAGCAGACAATAGAAATTTTACCGCAGATAATAGAAACACTCAAAAAGAAAGGCTACAAATTCCAGACAGTAAAAGAAATGCTCAGAGATTTAAATAAAAAATGAAACCTGTTATCAGTCTGACTGCCATACAGAAATTTTTTTAAGAAGAGGTGATGTGTATGAAAAAATTATTTCCCGTAATTTTATTTTTCTTATGTATCTTGCCTGCTATGGCTCAATACAGCCAGCCAAAAACAGGAGATATATATCAAAAATTCGCAGTTGACCTGAACAATGACGGAAAAAAAGAAGAAATCCTTATTAAAATTTACAGGGTAGATGAAAACATGGGGGCCTTCGGCCAGATTATAGTTCTTAACTCATCAGGACAAGCCATATGGGCAGGGCCGAAAAATTCCGATATAGGAGATCCCCTGACATTCGGTTCCTGGGATTTCGGTTCGAGCCTGATAGAAATAGCCGGGGATACAGACATGGATGGCTCCATAGAAATAATATGTACAAAACCTGTATCAGATGTACGTTTTACTCCCTATAAATTGTTGAGATGGAAGAATAATAAATTTTATCCTGTCTGCAAAGAAACCGTTCTCGTTGAATATCCGTCCGCTTCCGGGAAATATCCCTGGAGTAACAGAGAAGGCTATAAAGGTCGCTGGATTTCAGAATTTAAATCTTTAAATAAAGACGGAACCTGTACGGTTAAAATAACAGATTTCACTTCCGGTCAGGGGAAAGAAGGAGAAGCCATTGTAACAGGCGACAAAAAAGGATTTCATATAAGCAAATGGCTGAAAAATATCAAATAATTTATATAAACATTCTGCAATAGATGACCGCAGACTGCTGAAGCCTTATAATAATTTTTATTTCTCTAGAATATTCTGTATTTTTGCAGAGTCTTTTAAAAACCGTTATCACGTAAGGGTAAAGATCCAATCCCATAGAGACAGGCATGGAAATCTCAAAAAACAAAAGATATTTATAATGTAAATATTTTTTAAATAATACTATATATAACTTTATATCAATAATATAATCAGAATTTAAATCCAGATAAGATCCGATTTCCTCTGAAAATTTTATGGAGAAAATAATGAGTAAAGACTGACACAATCGGTCATGTATCGTAAAAAAATTTTATAAAAATTAAGATAAATAAAAAAATCTATTTAGAGATTATAAGAATTTGAATTATTTATGGCAAAAAAAAGTTTCATAAAAATGAATTATCCTTTTAAAGACAAATTTTTTTTTTATATACTGGACAATTTAAAATTAATGTGCTATTATATCTAACTAACCTATAATAAAACTTTTTAAAATCAAAAAAATCTTAAAAAGTAGAAAGGATCGGTAAAAAACGTATGTCAAAAATCATCCGCAGTAGTTTTTCCAGTAAAACAGCTATTATTCTTTGCCTTCTTTTAGTAGGTTTATACTTCGTAATGGTTGGTTGTAATAAGGGCGGCGGCGAAGCAACACCTCCAGCCGGAGAAACACCTGCTGCAGCAACTGGCGAATTAACACCTGCAGCAACTGGTGAAACTACCACTGGCACAACTGGCGAAGTTACCACTGGCGCAACTGGTGAAAGTACTACTGGTACAACCGGTGAAGTTACCACTGGCGCAACTGGCGAAAGTACTACTGGTACAACCGGCGAAGTTACCACTGGCGCAACTGGCGAAGCTGCACCTGCTGAAACTGGCGCAACCGGCGAAACCAAATAAAAAATTAACTAAAGAAAAAAAAAGGTATTGCGTAATTATTTTAATTAATTAAAAGCGTTTTACTGTAAAACATAGGGGGCTGAATAATCAGCCCCCCTTTAGTTTTCTTAACCTCTGTATCCGTTTGTTACAGGCATTCTCCTGTCTTTCCCGAAGGCCCTTGGAGTTATCTTTATCCCCGGCGCCCCCTGACGTCTCTTGAATTCACTCCTGTCAACAAGGCGCATAACATCTTTTACGACTTCTTCCTTATAACCCATATTCACTATATCTCTGATACTTTTATTTTCTTCCACATAGGCTTCCAGTATAGGGTCCAGAACAGGGTAAGGAGGGAGACTGTCTTCATCTTTCTGCTCGGGGCGCAGTTCTGCGGAAGGAGGTTTGTCTATCGTATTTTCAGGAATGACACAGTATCCTGCCTCGGTATTTTTATAACGGGACAGTTTATAAACAAGTTCTTTAGGAAGGTCTTTTATGACTGAAAAACCTCCTACCATATCTCCGTAAAGAGTGCAGTATCCGACACTTATTTCACTTTTATTTCCAGTGGCAAGAACGAGGGAATTAAACTTGTTGGACAGAGCCATAAGTATATTTCCTCTTATCCTCGCCTGAAGATTTTCTTCCGTAACATCGGAAGAAAGACCTTTAAAGAGATCGGAAAAAGTTTTTTCGTAACTGTTAAATATATCTGTTATAGGCACGATCATAAATTCTATGCCGAGATTTTCCGCAAGTTTTCTGGCATCAGTGACACTGCCCTCAGAAGAATACATGGAAGGCATGGCAACACCTGTCACATGTTCTTTCCCAAGAGCATCGACTGCGATAGCGGCGGAAAGAGCAGAATCTATACCTCCGCTAAGGCCCAGGACAACTTTCTTGAATCCGTTTTTTCTCACATAATCCCGGAGGCCCAGGACAAGAGCAGAATATATTTCTTCTTCATCGCATAAAGGCCTTATTTCTCTGAAAGGTATGACCTTTTTATCAGGTTTTTCATACCATTCTTCCAGTTTTACGAGACGGAGTTTTTCGGTTGCCTGAAAGAGAGCTTTTCTTTTCTGGAACTGGCTGTTATTGAGTCTGTTATGTCTGAGTTTTACCGTATCTATATCGAATATGACAAAATCTTCTTCGAAATGTTTTCCCATGGCAATAATTTCGCCATTTGGGCCCATAACAAGGCTCTGTCCGTCAAAAACAAGTTCATCCTGCCCTCCCACCTGATTGACATAGACAATAATTACATTGTTGTCAGTTGCCCTCATAGATATAAGGTCCTGTCTGATTTTCCATTTAGCTCTGTGATAGGGGGAAGAAGAAATATTTATTATTATTTCCGCGTCGCCTTTCAGGGATTGAAACCTTGTAACATCTTCAAACCATATGTCTTCACAGATATTGACTCCCAGTTTTACCTGTCCCGTATCAAATACCGTATGTTTATCTCCCGCCGTAAAATATCTTTTTTCATCAAAAACGCCGTAATTGGGAAGAAGCAGTTTCTGACATGTTCCGAGCAATCTCCCGTCATATATGAAAGCGGCGGAATTATAAAGTTCTTTCTCACCTTCTACAAATCCCAGGATACAGCCTATGCCGTTGCTTGATGAAATGACCTGTTTCAGCATATTCAGGTTTGCCTCTATAAAACTGGGTTTGAGGAGTAAATCTTCAGGGGGATAACCGGTAGTGGTTAATTCAGGAAATATTACCATATCCACATTGTTTTCTCTTCCCATATTCAGGCAATCTATTACTTTCTTAAGATTACCTTTAAAATCACCGACTGTAGTATTTATCTGTCCGAGAGCCATACGAAGTATACTCATAACAATTTACCTTCCTTTCTTATAATTATCCTCTTCAATAAGTCTATTCAGTTCTCTTAGATAAGACCATAATTTTTTATCTTCAGGATAATAATTAATTAATTTTCTCAAATATTTCCTGGCTTTTCTATAATCTTTTAGCTCAATGAAATTTAAATATAAAAAAGCATGACATTCATAAATATTCGGATAAAAAAGTTCATCATTTCTAAATCTTTCAATAATATTCTTGTTTCTTTCATTATCTCTCAAATAAAGTTTATATCTTCCCTCTTCATACAGAAGAACCCAACCTCCCTTATGAGATGCCAGCAAATCGGGATGATATTTTGCATCCATTATACAAAGATCAATTTTATATTTATCCACAAAGGTAATAAATTTCTCAGGATTATGAAATGTCTGACTGATTTCTATATAATAATCTGAGGAATAAACAAGTCTGTCTCTTGTATCAATGCTCACTTTATATCCGGGATAGGTATGAAAAAGTAAATAACAGCCAATAATTTCATGGTTATATAAATTTGAAGGCAAATCATTTTTCATAAGAAATTCCTTTAAATTGACAGGAAATAATTTCTGTATCGTCTTCGTACCTGAAGGATCTGTTTCCGGCAATATAGCACTGAAATGCCATAAAATCAGATAAAGAGAGACAATCTTTAAGAGTAAAAAAATATAATGCAACTCTGGCTTAAAAAAAATCTCTTGCTTAAAAAACTTACTTTCTTTCGCCAGATTAAACGTGGAGGAGATTATAAAAGAAAAAGCGGGAATAATAGCAACGCTGAACAACTGAATATTTCTGACTGCCTGCAGCGAAATAAGCATAAAAAAAATAAAAGAATATATTTCCATTGCAGAGGGCTTCAGTCGAAATTTAAAAAAATAAAACAATAAAAAACCTGAACCTGACAGCAGGACAAGAAAATAATCCTGAAATATTTTTACAAATGAGAGAGGAGATTGATATTCAGTATTACCCTGAATAAAAATTCTAATGGATTGAGGAGTAAAATAGACAAAGGTTTTCAGGAGCATTCCAGGCCCATAAGGCGTAATAAGGGTAGCAATCAGACAGACAGCCATTAGTAATAAATAATATAACAATAACTCTTTTTTCTTTTTATATTCCATATTCTGTATTTTACAAAAATAATTTATGACAAAACCTGTATATAAATAGACAAGTCCCACAAAAAAACCGCCATGAAAATTTATCCATAATAAGAAAATTATAAAAAAATACAGGAACTGTTTTTTATTAAAAAACGTTTTTCTGTCCAGTAACAGCATATATGTTATGATAGGAAAAAAAATTGCCGAATAAATCATAGCTCTTGGCGATAAAAATAATCTTCCTGTATAGATAGCTATAATTATGGCCAGCAATGATGGTAAAGAACCATATTTATTTTTAAGAAACGGGAAAAGTATAAAATAACTGACTCCATAGAGAAATGTTTTATAGATTGTTACGGAAAGAAATCCTCCCGTATGATATACCAGATAAAGAATCAGACAACTCAACCACTCTACATTTATATAGGGCACTTTTAAGTTCACAGGAACCCAGCTAAATACATCATAAACAGGGAAACTGCCTGTCTGCCATATTTCTTCTCCGGATTTAATAACAAAGTGTACATCGGCATCAAGGGGAAATTTAAAATTATATGTTATTATAAGGAGGAATGATGTCAACAATAAAATTAGTTCCAGAGATAGATTAATTTTTTTCATATATTTCGATGCTCTTCCGCTAGTACTTTGATATAAAATTATGTGGTTAACTTTCACCCTCTTTCAATGTAAAATAATTACAAGAAAGAGGGATGAAAGAAATGAAAAAACCACAAAATTGGGGACAAAGTTGCCCCAACCGTAATTGTAATTGTTATAATAAGAATAGTCAAGGAAATATTCGTTCAGTTGCATCATATCTAACCAAAAGTGGTAAGAGAAGAATATTTGAATGCAAGGTATGTAATGAAATGTTTTCAGAGACAAGAGATACAGTATTTTATAATTTAAGGACATCTGAAGAGAAGGTAATGATGGCATTGAAAATGATATTGGTAAAAGTGGAATTATCAGGTATATCCTTTGTTTTGGGAGTAAAAGAAGAGACTGTGTTGGAATGGCTTAAAAAGGCATCTAAAAAAGCAAAAGAAATAAATGAAGCATTAATGAAAGAACTTTCTGTGCCAGAAGTTCAATTGGACAAGATGTGGAGTTATGTTTTACGTAAGAAGAGCAAATTATCAGGTTCTGATATAGAGAGTCCAGATGGAGCAGAAGATGGTCGTCAATGGGTTTGGATAGGATTTGCTCCTGCCAGTCGATTAATTCTGGCCACAGTAGTAGGGCCGAGAACTTATGGAACTGCATTAACACTTATAAAGGCCATAGCATTAGTAGTTGCAGGAATACCTTGCTTTTTTAGTGATGGTTTCAATTGCTATCTCTCTGCCTTGATAGAGGTTTATCATACTATTAAGGAAATTCCTCTTACAGGTAAGCCGGGACGTCCAAAGAACCCTATAAAATTACCCCATCCTGATTTGGCTTATGCACAGGTTGTAAAGAAACGCAGCGGTGGACGAATTAATTTTGCCAGACCTCATCTTTCTCTTCGAATTCCTTTGCAAGTCCCTATTAAATTTGATGGATGTGTAGAGAAAAAATATTCCCTCATAACTCCTGGTATGGCTGCAGGTATTACTGACCATATTTGGACTTTTAAAGAACTTTTGACTTTCAGAAAGGGGGTGGTTACATAATCAAAGTACTAACGGAAGAGCATCTTTTCTTCTTATCAGGATTTATGACTTTTTCTATCTCTTTTGCATACTTCCATACCTGATGAGAAGTAATACGTTCAGTAACGGTATTTATATGAGCTTTTCATACTTATCTTCTCCTCTATATATTATACCAGAAAAGAGCTTGTATTTATAGCTTTGAACATAATACAGGATACACGACGCAACTCCACATTCATCTCCCTCTAAGCCTTCAGCTATAGAGGGAGTATTCTGCGGTCTTTAGGATAAAATCACTTCAGCAAATTATCTTTCTTAAGTGTGTATAAAACAGTAGAATCGTCTTCATAAATCCTAACAAAATACCTGCTTGAATTGATATGAGAAATGTCCAGATTTTTTATTTTATATAAACGATCCATCCTCTGTTTAACTACCAGAAAATTCTTAACATCCATCTTCCTCAGATGCTTATATAATAAATCGGGTGAATTCATTAAATCCAGCACATCTGAGAAGCGTGTTTCACCATAAATGGACCCTATAAGCTTACCTCTACCGTAAAATATCATATTATCACTGAAGAGCCCGTAAGTTTTACCTTCCAGTTGAGACGCAATCCTTGCAGGTCTGTAAGAAGGCCACGATTTCAACAAATAATTTTCTCTTTCTTCATCATTAACAGGCACCTTACCTCTGGAAGATAACATGCTGTATGTAAATGAATAAAACAAAGCCAGATTAAGAACAAGTAAAAATATAGAAAAAATTATTCTTATTTTTTTATTTTTCAGACTTTCTATAAAAAATGATAATCCTGTAGAGGCAGCTATAGTTATGACAGCTATATTGACAATATAGTATCTTACAAGATTTGTAGTAAAAAACCAGGCTAAAGTAAAAGCCATAGAAATAAATAAAAAAATCAAACCGTGATGGTTTTTATAATAAATCAGTAAGACCGCTCCCGCCCATATTACAGGGTTAAGAACAATGGCATTACCGTGATAGACATATCTTTGACTGAGATATACAGGAAATTTGAGGAAATTAATATATGTTTTCTCAGGACCACTATATTTCAAATCATAAATCTGTCTTGCATAATCAGCGGAATTCCATAGAGATCCTCCGCCGAGTATAGGCCATACAGGATTACCTGTATAATAAAAATTTCTTATATACCAGGGGCATGCAAAAATTATTACGATCAGCGTATATATTGATAATTCTTTCCACTTTTTAAATAAAAGGAGTAATACACTTATAATTGCCAGGAATATTATAGCACTATATTTGGTTCCGAGAGATATACCGAGAAAAATTCCGGATATACAAAGCCATTTTTTATCTTTATCATGAAAAAAATTATATAAAGCAATTACAGTAGAAGTAATAAAAAGACAGACAATAATATCAATATAACAGATAGTAGAGAAAAAAATCAGTATCTGATTTGATATAAAAAGAGCTGAAGCCACTAAACCCGTAAAACAGTCAAATCTCTTCTTTATTTCAGAGAAACAGCCAACGGTTAAAGTAAAAAAGCATAGCCACGGGATTAACTGTGCCGTTATGGGATCAAATGATAAACCCGAAATTAATAAAATATCTCCGTTTAAAGGAAATACAGGATATATCAGAAATTTATCAAAAACCAGTCTGTGACTCTCAAGCATTGCCTGAGCCAGGGGAAGGTGATAACCTGTATCATCCCAGTAAAATGGAGGATATAAGGTAAGAAGCATTGACGGGAATATTAGTAAAAACAATATAAGAATATAGTTATATTCTTTTGTTATTTTTAAATATGTTAATCCTATAAGCCCTGTTGAAAGCACCAGAAGTAAAGGTTTATATAAGATTCCTGCAAGTGAAAGGAAAGAAATATATATAACAGTTACTACCATTCCCAGTGAGACGGAGAAAAAAACTTCTTCAAATACAGAAGTACAGGTTACTTTGAACAGAGCTAAAATATATCGCCCCAGCCCAGCAAATACAAGTAAAAATAACAGGGCAAAGAGACAATGTTTTAATAAAAATAATAAAAAATCAAATGAAGGGCTGCCTATCATCAGGATATTTCCTTATATAACGTTGCTTTGTTATTATATATGATAAAAAACAAAAATTCAATTCAAAAGTTTTGCAGGACTGCTCCATAGCAGACATGAACGATTATTGCAAAATAAATATCTTTTTAGCCTTAAAAAAGTAATTTAAAAATTAACAAATTGTTTACATTTATATAGTTGTTTTTATCATGACTATATAGTATCATTATATAAATTAACTATACTTTCGCAGATTTCAGAAAAAGCCTGAGTTTATTAGGTTTTATGTTTTAACTGAAGTCAATAAAATCAAAGGTTTTATAAAAAAGTGCGAAAGTATAGTAAACTAAAATAATTAGAAATTTTTCAAGGAGGTTAAGGATATGAATAGACACATAAAACATAGCGAGATAGGTAAGTTCAACTCACTGGAAGACGCAAAAGCTTACAGAGCTGCTATGAATGTAAAAAAAGAATTTAAAGATGTAACAGATGCTCTTCTCAAATACGATGATACAGTAGATATAGATTTCAACAATCTTGCTCCCGGAGACATTATGTTGGATGATTTCAAAAACGATCAGGGCAATCAAATAAGTGGAAGAATTCAATTTAATACGGATAGTAGAGAATTAACATCTGCAGATTTTACACTGAAGTATAGAGATTCAACTGACTATAACCATTACACATTAACTGACAATGGTAATGCACTGGTTTATGAAATAGACAAAAGATGTCCCAGTACCCCTTACGGAGCGTTGAGTTCTGTAATAAGTAAAGTTGAAATAGATAAAGAGACCGGAGATATAGAGTATAAACGGAGTTTAAATAAGTGACATTAAATAAAATATGTTAGAACATGTTAGAACTATGGAGCTACGAATTTAGCCCCATAGTTTTTATATTCTGGTCTGTTCAGGCATCAAAAAACACATGCCATCCGGTTTTCTCAAGGTTTTTATTATGATATTCACTAAATTCATTAAAAAATAGTTGACGGAACAATGGCTTTACTATATGATTTATAGTGTATTTCATAACTTATTAGAATTTAAGCCGTCGTGACGCGTGACGGGTTTAATTCCTGCGCATCACGCATTACGCTTTACGCATTACGAGGTCATTATTTATGGATAGTTATGAAATTAATTATATTCTTTGCAATTTTTACAAAAAACAATTCAGGAGGTATGAATCTATGAAGAAAATCTTGTTTCTTTCTATTCTCTTTGTTTTAATTTTTTCACTTGTCGCTGTTTATGGCCAGGACAAAAGTTTTTCTCAACCGGTAGAACTGGTAGAGAGTGTTCCCCTGGAAACAATACTGGATTCCCCTTCTATAAGAAATGCACCGGACGTCTGGCTGGATATAATAAATGAAGCAGAAAAGACCCTTGATATAGAGGTTTTTTATATATGTAATGAAAAAGGCCAGCCCCTGGAGAATATAATAAATGCCATCAAAGAAGCAGCACGACGGGGAGTAACAGTAAGAATAATATCGGATTCCAAATTCTATGAAACCTATCCCGAAACACTTGACGAATTAAATAAAGTACCCGGTATTTCAGTAAGAATAATACCTCTGACAAAGCTTACTGATGGTGTCATGCATGCCAAATATTTTATTACTGACGGAGAAGATGTATTTCTGGGAAGTCAGAATTTCGACTGGAAGGCATTAAATCAAATTCATGAAATAGGGATAAGAATAAGAGACAAAAAATTCGGTCAAACTGTAGAGAAAATATTTAATCTGGACTGGCTCATATGTGTGGCAAAAGATAAAAATGAATATTTATCCGAACTTGAGAAAACAGTGGATGTACTGAATTCAAAAAATACTCTGTCTCTTCAGTATAAAGATGAAGCTATCACCCTTTATCCTGCTTTCAGTCCTGTAGGCCTCATATATAAAGACATGTCATGGGATGAAGATGCCATAACAGATATGATAAATCATGCAAAAGAGGAAGTATGCATACAGGTTATGGAATATTCACCTGTAGGAAGGGATAAATCATTTTATCCTGTACTTGATAATGCTCTGAGGAGTGCTGCAGTAAGAGGGGTAAAGGTAAAAATGATTGTGGCAAACTGGAGCAATAAAAAACCTGCCATAGATTTCATAAAAAGTCTTTCCCTTGTGCCCAATATAGAGATTAAAATAAGCAATATTCCGGAATGGAGCGGCGGATTTATTGAATTTGCCAGAGTCGAGCACTGTAAATATATGATAGTAGATTCTGACAGTATATGGGTAGGTACAAGCAACTGGGAAAAAAATTATTTCTACAACTGCAGAAATCTGAGTGTTGCAGTAAAAAGTAAGACCATGAATTCGGAATTAAAAGAAGTTTTCAATAAAGACTGGGACGGCCCTTATACGGAAAAGGTCGATTCGGGAAAAGAATATAAGACTCCGAAGGTAAAGAATTAGTGAGTAATGAAAAGTGAAAAGAAAGGTGTTTAACACTTTTCACTTTTCACTCTTGTAAACGCATCTGAAGCCAATTATCCCCTTTGTTATACTGGGATGGTCGCCATATCGTGCGGAAGAGCGGAACATATTTTGATCTGCATCGCACCATGCGCCGCCTCTTATTACCTTCCAGCTACCGGAAGCCGGCCCGCCGGGATTTTCTCTGGCACTTACCTTATAATATTTATTATCATACCAGTCAGAACACCATTCATTTACGTTTCCGGCCATATCCATAACGCCATAGGGACTTCTACCGTCGGGGAAACTTCCTGCAGGTACAGTTCCGCGGTTTGCCATCATTATTATCATTCTGTTTACAAGGTCAGGCCTGTTCATTTTTTTATTATTACATTTATTAGGATCCCATTTATCACCCCACGGGTATTCCCTCTGTTCGGTTCCTCTTGCTGCTTTTTCCCATTCTGCTTCGGTAGGAAGACTCTTGCCTGCCCATTTTGCATAAGCTCTGGCATCATTCCAGCTTACTTCCACGACAGGATAATTTGCTTTGTCAGGTGAATAATATTTCATCCAGTTACCTTCCCCTGAATAACCTGTTTCCTCAACAAATCTTTTATACTGACCGTAAGTGACAGGATATTTATCTATATAATAATCATCCAGAAAAACCTCATGGACAGGTTTTTCATCTATATTCGCATTGCTTCCCATATTGAAAGTTCCTTTCGGAATAAAGATCATTTCCGAATTATCCTTTGGATGTATGATGGACTGAACAGGCATATCTTTCATCATAACAGTAGGAACCGAAGGTGTACCATCTAGGTGAGAAATACAATCGATACAGTATTTAACATTATCTTTAACAGTCATATCACTGGGATGGAATAATTTTTTACACCTGTTACACTTTTCCCCTTCCTGCGGTTCATCTGATGTAACAGGGGCCGGATTATACTTGTAATTCTGAAGAGCTTCTCTCATTTCCCGTGCCGTAGAAAATCTGTTTGAAGGTTTCTTTTCCATTGCCTTTATTACAATCTTCTCAAGCTCTTCCGAACAATTAGTTATGATAGAAGATATAGGGGCAAAATCATAGGGATCGGGTAACAGGCCTGTAAGCAGATGATACATAGTAACTCCGAGTGAGTATATATCACTTCTCGGCCCGGATTTTCCCACAAGTTGTTCGGGAGCCGTATAACTGGGAGTACCTATAGAGGTTTTCTGAGTTTTACTTTCAACCTGCATGGTTCTTGCTATACCGAAATCTATGATTACGGTTCTGTCATCTGAGGAACAGATCATTATATTGGAAGGCTTTATATCGCGATAAATTATAGGCGGGTTCTGATTATGCAGATAATCCAGAACATCCAGAACCTCAATGGCATATTTAACAACCCTTCTCTCCGGCAGTCCGGGGTAACCTTCTCTCTTTAATATTTCTTCAAGATCACTTCCGTATATGAACTCCATGACAAGATAATAACGATCATGTTCTGCAAAATAATCTATAACAACAGGGAGGTTTATATGGGATAGATTTGCCAGTATAAAAGCTTCTTCCTGGAATCTTTTAAGAGCATATGCCCGGTCTTCAGGCTTTTCATATGCTCCGAACATTTCTTTAACAGCACAGTCTCTTTTAAGCCTTACATCTCTTGCTTTATAAACAGAGCCCATGCCGCCGGATTTTATAAGGGACAATATCTCATATCTTCTATCCAGAAGGATACCCAGTTTAAGATTTTCTTTTATATATTTTCCGACAAGTTTATTACCACATTCGGAACAGAATTTCGATGTATCTCTGTTTTCACACCCGCAATCAGGACAAAAATTAGGCATAATGTTTCAGTGAATAGTGAGTAGTGAGAAGTGAGTAGTGAAAATCCATCACCATTCACTTTTCGCTTTTCACTTATTACTCCTTAATAATTAAAATTTGCAATACGTCCTTCTTCAAGGAACATATTTCCGTCAAAGGTCACATAACCTTCTTTTCTCAGATCAAGTATTAAATCCATATGGATACATGATTTATTCAATCCGCCCACCTCGGGATAGGAATCACCCAGAGCAAGATGAATACTTCCTCCGAGTTTTTCATCAAAGAGTATATTATGAATAAATCTTTTTATTTTATAATTTGTGCCGAAGCCGAGTTCACCCAGGTATGACGCTCCCCGATCCGATTTTAAAATTTCTTTAAGAAATTCTTCGCCTTTTTCTGCAGTGGCTTTAACTACTCTACCACCTTCAAACCATAATCTTATACCTGCCATTTCCCTGTCAAGATAATCATTTCTCAGAGGGAAATAAATATGTCCTTCCACAGTTTCTTCAACAGGAGCAGTATAAACCTCTCCGCAGGGAATGTTACGAAGTCCGTAGCTGTTATGGAAAGTTCTTCCTTCTATCGACATTCTAAGATCCGTATCAGGTGCCACAATTCTTACGTCTCCCACCTTACCTATCGATCTTATAAGCTCTTCCTGTCTTCTGTAAAGTTTATCCCATTCTCTGAGGGGATCTTCTTCATCTGCAAAACAGGCACTGTAAACATAATCTTCAAAGTCGTATAAAGACATGCCTGCATCCTGGGCAAAGGAATCGGTAGGAAATATCGTAAGAGACCACCGGTCTTTTTTCATATGAATATCCCTTACAGGCTGCTGTGCCTGACGTCTCATCCTCTGTCTTGCAGGAGAAATATTGGCAAGGGTTTTAGTGTTTTTATGTCCGTATATATATATCCTTGCATCTGTATGTTCTGCCTCATAAAGTTCTGTCCTGGACACAAAGGTTACCTGTTCTTCGTTTCCATGCTGAAAGAGTATTTCCATTAAACGAAGGGAATCAAGCCTTACCAGAGGACATCCTCCTGCTTCAATTACCTTCAGATACGTTTCTTCCAGGAGGGGAAAACTTTCAGGCCCCGCAGTAAGAACAACTTCTTCACCGGGTTTAACCCTTGCAGAATGATTTACTAAAATATTTGCTATATTTACAACCCGTCGATCACGCATTTTTCAATTAAACCTCCATAAAATCGTGACGCGTGACGCGTAACGCGTGACGGGAGAATAATTACCCTTTAACGCATTACGCATTACGCATTACCCTTTCATCATTTTCCGGGCAAGTTTTGCTCCTTCCCAGATAGTCTCATATCCTGTACACCTGCAGAGATGTTTTTCAAGTATCTTCTTTATTTCTTCATCGGGAGCATCGGGATTCTTTTTTAAAAGTGCATAGAGAGTCATTATATAGCCGGGGGTACAAAAACCGCATTGAACTGCTCCTGCTTTAATAAAAGCATCCTGTATGGGATGAAGCTTTACACCGTCTGCCAGGCCTTCAATAGTGAGAATTTCTTTGCCGTCTGCTTTAACGGCTTTAACGATACAGCTTCTTACCGCTTCACCATCCATGACTACGGTACATGTGCCGCAGGCACCCTGACCGCAGCCGTTTTTAGTACCGGTCAGATTCAGTTTTTCCCGTAAAACATCAAGAAGCATTGTCTTATCATCAACATGAACTCTGTAATCTTTACCGTTTACTTTTAAACTTATAGTAGTCATTATTCAACCCCTCCCATTTTTTCTAATAAAACCTTAGGTTTTACAGGAATTTCAAACAAATCTACTCCTGTAGCATCTTTAATTGCATTCAATACTGCAGGAGGTATGCCTATAATGGGATGTTCTGCAATACATCTCGCGCCGTAAGGCCCTCCTTCATCAGGTGTTTCCACAAATTTCACGGTGAATTTCTCTGGCACGTGAGATAATTTCGGTATCTTATACTGATTGAGATTTGCATTTTTAATCCTCCCTTTATCATCAAAGAGAAGTTCTTCCGTAAAGGTGGCACCATAGCCCATCATCATACCGCCTAACATCTGAATCCTTGCAAGTTCCGGGTTAAGAGCTTTACCAAGGTCTATGGCAATAGCCAGGTGTGTAACATCTATATCACCGGTTTTTTTATTGACTTTAACCTCTGCCCCTTCACAGGCATAGGTCCATGAACCGGCACAGTTACCTCTTCCTGTAGTAGCATCAGGGAATTGAACATTTCTTATAAGATGAGAACCGGTAGAAGTAATCTGTTCTCCCACGCCGTGTCCGTCAGGAGCAAGATATGACTGGGCAAGTTTCTTACATTCAACCTTCAGATTTAGATCGCTTTTAGAGGTTATAAATTCCCCTTCATATTTAAGGTCTTCCACAGGTCTGTGATGGAGCAGGGAAACACTCTGAAGCATTTTCTCTATGGCTCTGTTACATGCCTGAATTACGGCATTTCCCGCACGGTATGTAGTTATGGAACCCACAGTCTGCCATTCATAGGGAGAATACTGTGTATCTACATATTTGGAAATATTTATCTTCTCTATAGGAACTTTAAGAGTTTCCGCTGCAATCTGGGAAAGAACTGTCTGACAGCCCTGCCCCATTTCAATACCGCTTATGCTGATATTAAAGGAACCGTCTTCACACATTCTAAGAATTGCTCCTGAAGAAGCATTGGGAACCATCATAGGAGTCTTCATAAAAGAAGCTATTCCACGGCCATAGACAAAATTTTCATCTTCTTTCGGAAGGGGTTTTTCATAAAGAGCACGTTCCACCTCTTCAAGACATTTATAGAGGTTTCCGTTTCCAGGTCTTATAATCTGTCCCAGTGCATTTTCTTTACCGTCACAGAGAAAATTCTTTCTCATAAGTTCCTGGTGGGTCATACCGAGTTTTTCTGCAAGAATATTCATTGCCCTTTCCGTCATAAGATGGGCTTCCGGATGACCGTAACCGCGGTAGGCACCTACGGGAGGACTGTTGGTATAAACACCGTAACAGTCTATTTTACAGTGTTCATATTCATATGGCCCTGTAGCCACAAAACCCGAGGCAGTAACCACATTACAGCCTGTATCGCCATAGGCACCGTCTGCATAATAAAGAGAAGCTTCAAGTGCCACAAGTTTTCCGTCTTTTTTAGCGCCTATTTTTATTTTACCTCTCATTCCCCTTCCTACAAGAGAACTGGTGAAAGCTTCTTTTCTTGTAAGAACGAGTTTCACAGGGTGGCCAGGAACGAATCTGGATATATAGGCACACATAGGTTCTATAACAACATCGGATTTACCTCCGAAGCCACCGCCGAGATATGGAGCTTCTACCTTTATGTTTGCCATTGGTATATGAAACATCTGGGAGACTATTTCTCTTACCAGAAAAGGTGCCTGTGTGCTTGCCCATATATGGACACTTGTCGGAGAGTCCCACCAGGAGATACAGGCATGGGGTTCCATCTGTACATGACTTATGAGGGGATAATAAAAATTTTCTTCCACTGTCACTTCTGATTCTTTAAAACCTTTTTCCGTATCACCTTTTCTGAGTTTATAGTGATGGAATATATTTGTTCCTTTTACAGGAGGGAAACCGGGAACTCTTTCGTATTCATGGTTTCTTTCATGAATAATGGGGGCACCTTCTGCCACTGCTTCCAGAGGGTCTATCACATGAGGCAGTGGTTCATAGACAACTTTTATTTTCTTCATGGCCTCTTCAGCCTCTTTTTCCGTTTCTGCAATGACTGCAGCGACACCTTCACCTGCATGTCTTACCTTATCCGTTGCAAGAGGCGGCTGATCCTTTATACAGGCACCGAAAAGCATAGTACACCCCTGGCCTGTAACAATTTTTCTTACACCGGGCATAGCTTCTGCTTCTGAAGTATCTATCGATATAATTTTAGCATGGCCATGTTCTCCCCGGAGTATTTTGGCATAAAGCATCCCCGGAAGCTTTATATCTGCGGTAAAAAGGGCTCTACCTGTAACCTTGTCGTAGGCATCTGTTCTGAGAACAGATTTCCCGATACACTGAAACTCCATATGTGTCCCTCCTAGATTTTTTTATTTCGTAACGCGTGACGCATAACGCGTGACGCGAGGATTGCTTATGAACTGACGTAAAATAGTAGATAATAATTATAATAAAAAATCAGGATTAATGCAATATTTTTATAAAGTTCTATCGTAAAAAACATAAGGCAACAGGTAAAATTTTGCCTGTTGCCTTATAAATTTAGAGAGAGAATTAGAAAGGTATTTCCTCAAGATTTAAATCACCTGTGTCGTAGGCTTTAACAAATTCTTCACTCACATCATCAGGTGCCAAGGTAAAATTATTGTCTTTCGGACTCATAAATTCTATATGATCTGCATGTACCTGTGTGAAATAGCGAATCTGTCCGTCTTTTTCATATTTTTCTTCCTGAAGCATGCCTTCTACAAGAACAAGTTTACCTTTAGTGAGGTACTTCTTTGAAAATTCTGCCAGTTTCCTCCAGCAGGTTATTTTCAAAAAATCAGTGTCCCTCCCTCCTTCAGAATTTTTGTATGGCCTTTCTACAGCAATAACATATTTGCTTAATGGAACACCTCCAAGGACATATTTAATCTCAGGATCCCTCGTAAGTCTTCCTACCAGAATAACTTTGTTATAACTCTGCATAACATGTACCTCCTCTATATTATATTTTTTAAGGTTAATATAAATATAAAATCAGAGAGGTTAAAATACGAGTAACATATGGGTAACAGTATTAAATCTTAAATGTTATAACAGCCCCCGGTTCTCCGGGATTTTCAACCCATATAGTACCACCGTGAAGTGATATTATCTTGCGGGTAATAGCAAGGCCAAGGCCTGTACCGCCGGTTTTTCTTGTTCTGGAAGGGTCTTCCCTGAAAAAAGGCTCAAATATTTTTTCCGCATTTTCTTTTAAAATACCATGGCCTTTATCCTTTACAGAAACAGAAAAATTTTCACCTTCTCTTTTCAAAATTATGTCGATTTCACTGTCACAGGGGGAGTATTTGATTGCATTGGAGAGGATATTGTAGAAGACTCTGGATATCTTCTCAGAATCTACAGATACATTGTGTAAATCTCCTTCTTTTCTAATATTTATAGAAATATTCTGTCTGTCTGTCATAATCTTAAAACTCTCTATGACTTCATCCAGAATTTTTTCTACATCGGAAGGTTTTACATCCAGCTTATAATCTTTAGTATCCATGCGAGATAAATCCAGCAATTCCTTGAGTAAAACGGACATTTCCTTAATATTTCTGGAAATATCCTGTATTGTTTTTACAGACGGATTTTTCCCTTCTTCAAGCTGTTCTTCAATAATCTCTACTGCAACACTTATTCTGCTCAGAGGAGTGCCAAGTTCATGGGCAACATATAAAATCAGTTCTTTTTTTGCTTCAAGCATAGCACGAAGCTCATCTTCCATATATGAAAAAGCTCTGTTCAATTTTGAGATTTCGTCACCTTCATCTTTATTTATAACATCTTTCTTTATATTTGTGCATGTTTCAAGAGAAAATTCAACAGTCTTTCTCGTAAGCTTTTCCAGAGGTTTTGTCAGGTATATGGCAAGGGGATAGACACTTATAAACAATATGATAGATAACATTAATAATCCCGTAAAAAACTGCTTTATATCACCGGTTATTCCGGCACGATGCTCCATAGTACAGGCAAAAATTATCGAGACACAGAGAAAGGTAACAAAAATAATAGAAAAAAAACAAAAATATAATTTAATATGTAATTTAGCTAATTTAAGCAGAGTCTAGCCTCCAGTATAAATATATCCGACTCCCCACACAGTTTTTATAAGAGCGGGATTTTTCGGATCATTTTCCAGTTTTTGCCTTAAATGACTTATATGAACATCCATAGAACGGTCAAAAGCCATAAAATCTTTTCCCCTTGCAAGATCCATAAGACGGTCCCTTGACAGAACTATGCCTTTATTCTGTACTAAAATATTCAGCACATCAAATTCAACAGACGACAGTTCTACGTTTTTGCCATTTTTTATAACGTCTCTTTTTTCCAGATCAATTTTTATTGTACCGGAAGGCAATGAATGTTCATTTTTTAAAACTTTTTCCTGTCTTCTCACAATGGCTTTAATTCTTGCAAATAATTCTCTCGAACTGAAAGGTTTTGCTATATAATCATCAGCTCCCAGTTCCAATCCTATAACCCTGTCCGGTTCTCCTCCCATGGCTGTCAGCATAATAACAGGAAGATAGCTGAAATCAGTGTTTATGTGTTTCAAAACCTCGAGTCCATCCATACCGGGCATCATTATATCCAGAATTGCCATATCAAAATGCTCTTTTTCAAGCATCTCCAGGGCTTTCACGCCTGAATTTACCTTGCATATCTCAAGTCCCTTGTTCGAAAGATATTCGTCCAGCAGATTCAATAATTCTTCATCATCATCTATTATTATAACTTTCAACCTGCGACACTCCTCATTTTGCATAATTTTATTTTCAATTTTAACACAGGAATAGAAAATTACAAAGTGAAAAAATGGTATTTATAAAAATATTCTGGCTGCCCGGAAACTGAAAAAATACGGAACAGCCAGATATTATGTTCACATCTCATCCAGCAATATAATTAACAGACATATGATAACTTATTGCCATAAGAATCAAAATCATAACCTGCATAACAATATATCTCGTTCTCAGAGAATAAAAAGACATTGAAGGTATTTTATAGTTAGTTTGATAACTATCCATAAATAATGACCTCGTGATGCGTAAAGCGTAATGCGTAACGCGTGACGGGAGGAAAACTTTTATTACATGCTTATGCTCAGGTCAGTATAATGTAATACCAAATTGCTTTAATTAAACTGAATAATTTGAATAATAGGTAAATACCGTCTGCCTGCCTGATGCTCCTCCGAAAAAAATCTAAACCGGAACGTTTATAACAGTTACAGCTTATATCATGCTAGTTTACATTATAATTCAATAAAATATACCTGTGCTGCCGTGATATTTTTTTCTCCGGAACACCAGGCAGGCAGACTACTATGTCTAAAGCTAAATAGTATAACTTTCTATGCAAAAAAATATAGCCGCTGCTGGGAAATAACCAATACTTGACAGTAAATACAAAGCCTATTATAATTATAAAATTATTTCCATTACAGAATATAATTATCGAAAGGATAAAATATGTCACATACCGACAGCAACGTAGAAAGCGGCAGTGATTATGTAGCAGTCAGGGCTTTAGAGGACGGTGTCAATATTATAGGCCTCACCCGCGGCAAAGATACGAAGTTTCATCATACGGAAAAACTAGATAACGGTGAAGTCATGTTATTCCAGTTCACAGAATATACGTCGGCAATAAAGATCCGCGGTAAATCGGAAATTCACACGAAACACGGTATTATTAAAAGCGGTAAAGATTAGACATTTTAGATATTTTAGATAAGTTGAGTAGAGAAATTTAACAGAAGAGACGAGCAGAGACGAGCTAAAGTAGTTCTGGTTATAAAAGATCAGACTTTTTAGAAAGTCTGATCTTTTTATTTTGTATAAATTTCTATCTGTCATCTCCTGTCTGATTGCTTAGTACCGTAACAGGTAAAATGGTATCCGTAAAAAACTTCTGCCTGGCAGGCTCTGGAGAAGAAAAATTAGTTTTTTATATAGAATTAAACATTAAATAAGGGCTAATTTATTGTTTGTAAAACAAATTATAGTTAGTTTCATAACTATCCATAAATAATGACCTCGTAATGCGTAAAGCGTAATGCGTGATGCGCAGGGATTAAACCCGTCACGCGTCACGCGTTACGCGTCACGATGACTTAAATTCTAATAAGTTATGAAATAC
>JAKPQU010000030.1 GCA_029555925.1 Bacillota bacterium | reverse complement strand
CCCTGATAAATCTAGCTAAAACATACGTTCATGAAAAAAATGGCGTCAAATGGCTTTTCAGACACCCTCTATAGAAAAAACGAATTTTTCTTCTCCAAAGCCTGCCAGTCAGAAGCTTTTTATGGATACCCTTTTACCTGTGACGGTACTAAGTGGTGCCAGCAGTAAATATGGCACCAGTTAACCACGATAAATTTAATATTTAAACTTCGTCATTGCGAGCGAACCGAAGCAATCCCACTGATAGAAGTTAATCTGATGGGATTGCTGTCGCTATCGCTCCTTGTAATGACATACGGCTGTTGTGTCTGTCTGCTGCTCACTTTTTTACGAGATAAAATCTCATAATAGTTTTACCTATCTGTAATACGGACTTATCTCTTATAAAAGCGGTAGTTACAGGCTGTTCATTGATAAATGTTCCATGTTTGCTTCCCTGGTCAGAAACTACTACTTCGCCGTCTTTAAGGTATATATAGGCATGGTTGCGCGATACCGTTTCATCTTTACTCAGAATAATATTGCATTCAGGATTACGGCCAATGCTTACAAGTGGCAGTTTTAATTCGAAACTTTCACCTCCATGGGCTCCGCTGTCAACTACAAGACGTCCCCAGGCTTCTCCTTCGGAAAGAAGAGTAGTCGCGGCAATGATAGAAGATTCATCTATCATTGCTGTAGGAGGAGGAACAGAAGACGGAGGCGGTGTCTGATAAGACGGAGGCGGCGCCGTCGGCATAATAACAGGAGTGGGAGCTATATCCACAGGAACTCCGCCGGACGTATAGGTACTTATATATCTATGTATAACATCCCACGTCTGTTTTATGAGTTTACTCTGTTCATATACGCCGAAACCGGCAGATATAAGGGTAGGCCAGAATACTATATAGCCTATGGCAGCGGCTCCTGCTTTATCAGCCCAGTTTGCTCCTCCTACTTCTATAAGTAAATATGCGTCCTGTTGATTGATTGATACTGTTATGGCAGAAGACATGCCCACAACTGTTCTTAAAAATCCTTCTTTTCTTGCCTGAATTATTAATCCTCCGAACTGGGTTTTTAACATCTGTGTTTCAAAACCGAGGGATTGATACCATGTGTCAAGGGATGAAGCCAGTTGTATTACAGGAAAATTTCTGACAGGGTAAGATCTTTTTTCCATAATATATCTCCTTTCTCATTCGTAACACGTGATGCGTGATGCGTAATGCGTCACAATATATAGTGACTGTGAATTTTTAAAACGTATAGTGTATTTCATAAATTATTAGAATTTAAATAATTCGTGATGTGTAATGCTTAAAGCGTAATGAGTAACAGGTTGTTATCCCTTCGCATCACGCTTTAAGCATTACGAGGTTATTGTTGACCTGAACGTAAGTATTTAATAAACGTGTTACTCCAGTCACGCGTTACGCGTCACAAGAGCATATATGTATTATTTATGCTCACTCCGGTAATTTATGAAATATAAAAATATTCTAACAGAAATTTTAATAATTTACTACTACTTTTTTGCATGAATTCCAGGATTGTATATGTGAAAATTTTGTGATAAAATAATTTTACTGAATTGACGGTAATGAGCCAAGTTTCCTGGCACCGGTGATGCAGACAGACACTTTATAGAAAGGAGTAAATTATGAATATAGATAGAATAGGACAGAAAAGTATACAGCAAACAGGACAGGTTAAGAGTGTTAAAAGTCCTGATATTGAAGAGACAAAATCGTCCACGCCTGTTGCTCCCCTGAAACCCGAAGCAGAGGATTCCGTTGTGAGCCAGTTAGGAGTGGCGGCAAGATCTATTTCAGGGGAGGATCTGGCCAGAAATGTATCGAAACTGGATAAACCGATAGCAGAAGCCGTGGAACTGGTTCTGGAAAAAAGAGGAGAATAATTTTCTCGTTTATTATATGTTCGTGACGCGTAACGCGTGGCGGGACAGAATAATGCCTGCAGTGTCCGGTTTGATTACCGGCATTATAGACTGAGTAAAATACAGAAACAGAAGAACTTCTTTAAGAGTTCTTGATAATTTTTTTATGAGTTATAATCTTTCACCTTATTCCACCAATGACCCGGAAGATTTTTCTTCAGACTGGGATAGAACTGAAGAAAAAAGGTCCCTTACTTTTGAAATATTGAATCTTTTTGTTCAAAAACTTACTACTCCAGAGATGTATGAACAGTATGAACTTACATTGAAGCAATTTGACAGCTCTCTTGATTTTTTTGAAAGAAAGATTTCAGATTCTCTTTATAAAGTGACAAAAAATATTAATATAGATGAAGAACATATAGAGCCTGACATAGAAAAACAGGTGAAACTTCAGTATAATTACTGTATAGACGGAGGGGAATTGTTTCTTGAGGCCATTGATGAAATGAGATATTACATAGATCATATCATGGGTCTTTCCTATTCTTTCCATGCCGAAGAGTGTGACTGGAGGGCACAGGAACATCTGACAGAAGGACTTAAAATAGCAGAAAAAGCAGATGTGAAAATAAGAAAATCCCTTCAATTATTTGATACGCTTTATTATGAAGAAGAGTGAATGGTGAGCAGTGAACAGTGAAGTAATTATAGTAGAATAACTGTTAACAGATAACTGTTAACTGTTCACTGATAAAGTCTGGAGCTTAAACAATGAAAGATCAATTTAATTTTATAATCTCTGCGGAAAGCGAAGAATTTGAGAATAACTATATAATGAAATACAGATGTCCCTGCGGCGGGAAATATCAGGTTCTTCTCAGGGAAAAACTCCCGGAAAATGATGTAATATACAATGTCGTAAAAACTATGTGTATAGAATGCAATAAATCGGGGGAATTTCTTTTCGATATAACGGAAAGAGAAAATAAAAAAAGGAAGCTCGATAATAAATTATCTCATGTTCGAGGAACCCTCAGAGATTTCAGGGGTGAAAGAAATAAATCCGCAACTCCTTCATCAAGCATAAATATCCTTTCAGGTGTGGCAAGAGAAATAGAAGATGCCTTTATTTCTGTCAATGAACTTCCTGCCGGTCCGGTAAACCTGCAGGAAATAGCCAAATCTCTTATGGGAGAACCTGAGAAACCTGTAAGAAAAAAAGAAGATAATTCCAAAGTAATACAGGAATTAAATAATGTCAAATTTTTATATGCCCAGGCAATGATGAAGATAAAATACCTGGAAGAAGAAAATAAACTCCTCCATATTCTGGAAGAAAATTTGAATAAAAAAGAAAAAGAAATAAGAAAACTGCAGAATAACATAGCCGAACTGACTGTTGAAATAGATAAAAGAGTAAGTGAATATAATGACCTGCAGCAAAAGCTTCTGGAAAAAGATGATGAACTGGAAGCATACAAAAAAATGATGGATGACAGGAAAAAGGGCGGCTGGAGGAAACTGCTTGGAGGGAAATAAATATCGTGAGAAACTCCTTCTCTTACTAATACTTTTAATGTCCCTCTTTCTTTACACCTGGCGAGCAGGTGACATAGTATTTGTTGATGAAGATGAAGCAAGATATGCGCAGGCCGCCAGCGAAATGGTAGAAAGCGGCGACTGGCTCACACCTCATCTGAATTTTGAAGTCTTTCATGATAAACAACCCCTTGTTTACTGGCTGAATGCCATATGTTTTCTCCTGTTCGGCAGGAATGAATTCTCCGTAAGAATATGGCATTCCCTTATGGCTGTGGCAGGTGTATATGTAGTATATCTTACCGGACGTGAACTGTTTGACAGTAAAACAGGCCTGTTCTCTTCTGCAATTTTTTCTACAGGTCTGTTCTATTTCTATCAGTCCCGTTCACCTCTTCTGGATATACCTCTCAATCTCTTTATTTCCCTTGCTTTTTACTGTTTCATAGTTTTTACAAAGACGGGAATTTTGATTTATAATTATATCTTCTGGAGCTGTCTGGGGCTTGCAGTCATGACAAAAGGTCTGGTCGGTTTCGTTTTACCATGTATGATTACAGGGATTTTCCTTATCGTTACATATAAAAAAAATTTTTTCTCTTACATAAGAACATATTTTTTACACATTGCGGGAGGTATTGCGGTTTTTCTGCTGATTGCCGCTCCATGGCATCTTATAGAATATTATCTTCATGGCAGTATATTTATAGAAAATGTATTTATGAAACTGACTTTTCGGAGATATTTCAGCGGCGACGGAGCCGTTGCTCCGTCTCATAATTTCTTTACCCATTTTATTACGATTTTATACGGTTCTCTTCCATGGTCGGGGTTTCTCCTCCCGGGTATCATTTTAATGTTAAAGGATAAAGACCGGTGGGGAAGAAGAAATTTCATTTTCATATGGGTTCTTGTAGTATTTATATTCTTTTCCGTTTCCGCACCGAAAAGAATAAGATATATTATGCCCCTTTTCCCCGCCTTATCATTGATTGCCGGATATCTATGGAATAAATATTTCTCTGAGGATTCTATAAAAAAATATATGAAACTGTCTGCATTTCTTTCTTTACCTCTCGGAATGTTAATATTCCTGGCAATTTTCTATGCAAAAATGAAATTCCCTGAAGATTACGGACGATTATGCAATCTCTGTGTTCCTCCTCTTGTCATGCTTGCCTCTGCCATAGTAATTCCTTCTCTTATGATTTTTTTTAATCACAAAAAAACTGCTTTTATGGCTTTTATCATACTGACTTTTTGTTCTTACAGTTTTCTTGTATGGTCTTCAGGCGAATATTTCAATCAGGTAAAGCCTGTTAAAAGTCTTTCATTGATAATAAATAAAGAGATTGAAAAAGGAGACAGAATAGGAAGTTTTGTCAATCTCCATCCGAGTCTTATATTTTATACCGATCATAAGGTGGAATATTTGCTTACAAGAGAAGAACTGGCTAAATTTTTTGCTTCAAAGGATCATGTATTCTGCGTGGCAGAAACAAGAGATTTACAGGTAAAGGAATTCGGAGATTTTTATAAAGTACCTGTTTTTATACTTAAAGAACAGGCAGGGTTTTTATTGCTGTCCAACAGGAAGGAATAGAGAGAATGCTATAGAATTTAGGGACGTGAAGAGTGAGTCGTGAGTCAGTAGGGGCGACCCACTGTGGTCGCCCGGTACCGGTGATAACACGCATCACGCATCACGCATCACGATTATAGTTACCGGTCACTGACCAACGGAAGGAGTTTTTATAAAATGAAAAAAATATTGATTTTGTCTTTTCTACTATTGTTTTGTATACATAGTTTTGTCCTGGCTGCCAACAGTATGGAAGCAAAACTTGCCGGTGAACTTGCACGAATTAACGGAGTAAAAATGGCACGTGTAAGTTTTACCGTCGAAGAAGGTATCGTTACAGGTTCCGAGGTGAATATCAGGTCTAAAGCAGGTTATAAATTTACTAAAGAACAGAAAAGCGTAATAAAAAGTTTTGTTGCATCTTCCGCTCCTGGACTTACGGTTGAGAACGTGATTTTAAATATATCGGAAGATCCGGTAATATCTTTTTCCACAAATCTTGTTTTCTCAAAATCGCCTGAAACAGAGAAAAAACTTGCCACAAAACTGGCAGGTCTGATGGAAGTAAAGGAGATTTATGTGAATTTTACAGGTTCAGAAAAGAATTTTCTCGGAGAATATCCGGTACAGCCGAAAGCTGCCATACTCGTAAAATTACCTGATAACTACGAATTTGATGATAAAAAGATTTTTTCCATAGTGGACTCTCTCTGTAAATCGGTTCAGGATCTGTCAATGGAAAATGTCACGATAATTGACACAAAAGGACAGAATGTATTTCAGATGGTCAAATAACCCTGACGATATTCCATCATTTTACGCAAAAAATAAAGAGCATCCTGTCATCGCGAGCGAACGAACCACTCCCGTCATTACAACGGAAACCGCCGGGATTGCAAAATCCTGCTGAAATTCTTTATGAATTTTGAACAAAATATTTAGAGTAGTTCTAAAAAGTTTTGTCCTGAAGTTTCTCTACATACTTGCAATAGGTAAATATACTTATCTTTGAAGATAATTACCTTTTTTAAATATACCGAAAAACCTTATCATTACTGGTATAATTATTGAATTTTTTTATGTAATTATCTATGCAAAAAAGTATAGCTACTTAGTACCACTACAGGTAAATTCGTAACCATTTATCAGCTTCTGCCTGACAGGCTCTTACGAAGAAAAATAATTTGCCTTATTTAATTTGTTTTACAGACAATAAATTAGCCCTTATTTAATTTCTAATACTATAGAAAAAACTAATTTTTCTTCTCCAGAGCCTGCCAGGCAGAAGCTTTTTATGGATACCCTTTTACCTGTAGCGGTACTTAG
>JAKPQU010000029.1 GCA_029555925.1 Bacillota bacterium | reverse complement strand
AGAAAAATAATTTGCCTTATTTAATTTGTTTTACAGACAATAAATTAGCCCTTATTTAATTTTTAATCCTATATAAAAAACTAATTTTTCTTCTCCAGAGCCCGCCAGGCAGAAGCTTTTTACGGATACCATTTTACCTGTTACGGTACTTAGATAGTCTTACCAGTTGCCTATTTCAAGAGCCAGTTTTGCCATTTCAACGGAATGATAGGAACTTTTTCCCGGCCCTCCCTTGGGATCTGTCAGAGCAGTACCGTCCTGTGCCACAGTCTGCCTGTCTCCCCCGACCTCTCTGTCCATAAAATATTTATCCCAGAACTGAAGTGTTTTATCGGTAGCTTCTTTATATTTCGGATCTCCGTCAATTTTCGACATGGCAAGGGTGGCAAGATAACCTTCTTCCTGCTGCCAGAACGCTTTATTTGTATGCCACATATTCTTACCTGTTTCCCTGACAAATACGTCGAACCATCCGCCATTCTGTTTATCATAGCCTTTTTCGAGAATAGAATCCAGAATATTTTTAGCAGTATCTTTATAGGCTTTTGATTCTTCCGCAGTAAGAAGTCCTTCTTTACGGAGCAGCCTTTCGGCACGAAGCAAAAAGAGTGCTCCCTGTGTATTATGGCCTGTTACTCCTATGGTTCCTTCAGGCTGTTTCTGCCATCCCCGCCAGTCTTCTTTCCAGTCTGACGTGAAATTTTCTTTGATAAAACCTGTAGAGGGATCGGGGAAATATTTAATGAAATCACCGGTAAGTTCTTTTAACTGTCCCAGGACTTCCTTTTTCCAGTCTCCTTCGGCAACATCAGCCATATCCAGAAGGGCAGAGGTGGCAGGATATACTGTAGAATTATAGCTCTTTGTTTTATTTGCCTCAAAGGTGCCGTTATTTACACTGTCAAAAAATCCTCCGTTTTCCTTATCCGTAAAATGTTCCGTAAGGAATTTATGTCCTCCTTTTATGACTTCAAGTATTTCAGGGTCTTTAGTCGCTTTATAGTAGGCAATCAACCCTGTAAGTCCATAGGTCTGCTCGTTTATTGCAAGAGGTTTTTCGGATTCTCCTTCTGCAAGACTGCCCTTTTTATCTACCTTCTGCATCCAGAAAACCTCACCGTTATCTGTTTTCTGCATATGATGGGCGAGCACGAAATCAACGCCATGTTTTGCCAGATCCAGATATTTCTTATCGCCTGTAAGCTCATAGGTTGCGGCATAGGAATAAATCTGTCTGCTTGTTGGCATAAGGAATTTTTCATTCTCATTGGATACTTTTCCCGTGCTGTCTATATGGGTGTAAAATCCTCCGTCCACTTCATCCTTTGACACCTTTGCAAAGAAATCAGTCATATGGGTAGCCTGATTTACCCAGAATTCTTTTGACCCGATAGAAGAAGTTCCTTCTATTTTTCCTGTTTCAGACATCTGCCTGAGCTGGTTTAAATCATTCATAAAGCCGGAAGGAGATGTATTCCCCAGGGAAATACTGTCTGAAGAAACTTCCTGAGAAGCAGTTTTTTGTGTGATTGGAGCAGTTACCTGTTTCATATTGATAGAATTAATAGTCATGTTTATACCTCCTGAAAATCGTAATGAGTGATGCGTAATGCGTAAAATTTCAATTCTGACCTGCGATTACTGAAATGCCATTACATGGATTATAAACTTATTCAGGAAAAATTTCTTGCTCAAAATTGCTGTTTTTACCTGTCAAAGGATTTTTCATAACTCTCCCGGAAGACATAACGAAATTGAAATAGATTATGAATCTCCCGAAATCACATTATTTACAATTTACGTATATTATAACATATTTTAAAGTGAAATGTTTTAAAGGATTAACATTTTTCATGAATAATATTATTCATAATACTGATCTGAGCATAAGCATGTATAGTGTATTTCATAACTTATTAGAATTTAAGTCGTCGTGACGCGTGACGGGTTTAATGCCTGCGCATCACGCATTACGCTTTACGCATTACGAGGTCATTATTTATGGATAGTTATGAAACTAACTATATTTATGCTCACCTCAGTAAAAACCATGACCAGTTCGGTCACAACTATGAGAATTTGTTCCTCCCGTCACGTGTTACGCGTTACGCGTTACGATTCTCATATAAATTGAGAACGGAGGCTTTTATGAAACTCAAAATACCGCATCCCTATACACTCATATTCTTTTTAATCATCTTTATCGCCATACTGACTTATATAGTACCTGCAGGTGAATTTGACAGATATAAAGACAGAGACGGAAGAGATCTTGTAAAGGCAGGTTCCTATCATGAAGTTAAAAAAAATCCTCAGGGCATAAAAGGAGTGCTTATGTCTCTAATAAAAGGTATTGAAGATGCTTCTGCAGTTGTAGGATTTGTCCTTGTTATAGGAGGAGCCTTCGGTATTATAAATGCTACTGGAGCAATAGAAGGAGGACTGAACAGAGCAGTACAATTCTTAAAGGGGAAAGAAATGCTTATTATTCCAGTATCTGTAATACTGTTCAGTCTTGGCGGCACAACTTTCGGCATGTGTGAAGAAACTATACCGTTATTCATGATATTCATACCACTATGCATGGCCATGGGGTATGATTCCATGACAGGATTTTTAATTGTTTTCATGGGCCCTTCTGCCGGATGTGCGGCGTCAACATTGAATCCTTTCTGTGTGGGTATAGCACAGTCGATAGCGGAAATACCTCCGGGAACAGGCATAAATTACAGGGTTATACAGTTTATTGTTTATACCGCCATTACAGTAATATTTATAATGTGGTATGCTCACAGGGTAAAGAAAAATCCTGAGAAATCAGTGGTTTATGAAATAGATAAACTGAACAGGCATTTATTTTCCGGCAATACAGCTTCTTCCGAGAATATGGTAATCTTTAACTGGAAACATGGATTAATACTTGTCGTATTTATGGCAGGCATGGCTGTTATGGTATGGGGACTTCTCGTAAAAAAATGGTATATAGAGGAAGTGTCAATGGTTTTCCTTGGGGTAGCACTTTTATCAGGCATAATTTCCGGTTTTTGTCAGGAAAAGATGGCGGAAAGTTTCGTGACGGGCTGTAAAGATTTTACCTATGCAGCAGTAATAATAGGCCTTGCAAGAGGAGTGCTTATTGTGGCAAAGGACGGAAAAATTATAGATACAATCCTCTTTGCTTCCGCAAATCTCCTGTCAGGACTTCCGAAACCCTTTTTTGTAACTCTTATGCTCCTTACACAGAATATTCTTGCCTTTCTTGTCCCTTCCTCATCGGGCCTCGCATCTCTTACAATACCGGTTCTGGCTCCTCTCGGAGATTTGCTCCATATTCACAGGGATATAATAGTAACTGCCTATCAGTATGGAGGAGGCATTACAGGGATGATTTCACCCACTACAGGCACTCTTATGGCGGGACTGTCTATTGCAAAAATCCCATGGAACAAATGGGCTTATTTTATACTGCCTGTATTTTTATTTTACTGGCTCGTTGCAGTCATGTTTTTGATCATTGGATTACATGTTTACAGTTTTTACTGAATAGTGAAATAGAAAATATTTATAAAATCTTTTGAAAAATAATTATTCTGTTGGAATTTGTGCCATAATTATTATTTTTTACACCCCATATATTGGAGGTTTTGGTAAAATTCTGGGCATTAATCAATATGGCTTCACATTTAAATCCTGACCTTATACCTACAGGGACAATATATTCATCAAGATTTATCTTTCCTTTATTTACCTCTCCCACTTCGAAGGCAACCCATCCGTTTTTTTTCGTAATTCTGTATAGTTCCAGAAAAACCTTTTCCATAACAGATGACCATTCGTTTACAGTCCTTTTCATGGTAATCTTCTTCCCTATTTCTTTATCATCGATAGAATTAAACCAGCACCGTAGCCAGTTATCGGCAGAATAATGAACTATATTCAAAAACGGCGGAGATGTTACTGTAAGCTGAACTGTTTCAGATTTAATTTCCTCTGTTTCTCCTGCGTCTTTACAGAGAAAAAGTCCATTCGATCCTGCCTTTTTAAGAGATTTTATCTGTTCCCTATCAAGTGTTTTCATGAGATTTTTAGATTTTTTTAAAATAATATCCAATGTGCTTCTATATTCAGGTTTTTGCTTCAATTTTTTATTTATTCTTATCTGGCTTTCCTGTGATACAGCCTGATTTGGCGGAAGTGTATAAACAGAGAAAAAACCTTTTGAATGTCCCGTAAGTCTGTTTGTTGCAACCATTCTTATCCATCTGTCCAGATCATCTTCAGCCTGAGAGATTTCTCTTTCTTTTAAATAATTTTTCAGGCTTATAAGCTCCTGCTCTGTATCGGGATGATAAAACATGGACAGATCTATTTCAGATTTTAAATTTTTATTCAGAGGAATTTCTTTCAATCTCTTCTCAAGTTTTTTTATATCAGGAATAAAAAATCTGGGGAAAGACAGAATCTTGCTCAAAGGGTTTATGTCATTGGAGATAATATTTCTCCCTGAAAGCCCTGCTTCAATAATGGTAGTTCCCCTGCCGCTGAAAGGATCATAAACAAAATCTCCTTTCGCAGTAAAAAGCTTGATGAAAAAAGCGGGAATCTGTGGTTTAAAACATGCCCTGTAAGAAACTTCATGAATGGAAGAAGCCTTTCTCTGACCGGCAGTCCAGAACTCATTTATATATCTGGGAATTTCCACTTCCCCCGTATTAAAATATTCGATTTTTGTTGGCTCTGAATTTAAAAGATCTTTATCCAGAGAAAAATTTTCCAGTAAAGATCTTATATTTATACTATCTGTCAATTATTATCAATAAACCCTTTCAAGGACTTTTGTAATGCAGTTTATGGCTCCGGAGAGGGAACTTATGGATGTCATATCTATGGGAACAGGGTTATAACCATATTTTTTATAAATTCCGTTACCTATATTATCCAGTTCCGGTATGGCAAAATTAGGTATGAATATATTATCACCGTCTATCACAGAGTTATTATAGGTTATCCACGGTACTCCCTTTATATCTGACGAACCCAGATAGGGAACTCTTTCTATCTTATAACCATTATGTTCAAATTCTTTTGCCAGACTGTCAAAATTTTCCTGTAAATCATCTGTAACACTGCACATAAGGCTGTCAAGAGGGTGACGTTCAGGAAAATCCAGTTTCTTTCTGATTTCTTTTTCATACCTGCTGTATTTATCAGGCTCTTCTTTTTTTAATTTTCTGAGAATATCTACAGCCATAGAAGGATCTCCAACCGTTATGACAGGTCTGCCGGTTTCAGGATCAGCTTTTCCGAGCGGAGTCATAGCCATATCTATATGGAAAGAAGGCTGTTCCCCTTTATGACCGACAACAACTATCTTTTGATGGGGAAAGGTTTTTTCCATCATCAATGTACAGAGATCTTCCTTATTCATGGCTGCAGCATTATCTATATGAAGTTCATCTATTAATCTTTCATATTTTTCACTGAACCGAGGATTATCTTTTCCTTTAAAGAAATTTACTACTTTTTTGAATATAGAAGGATAGGGTTTCATATCTTCAAGCATGAATTTTACCGCATCGGAACCTACAAAGAGCGTATCATCTGTGGCAAGCTGGTTTCCTCCATCTATATAAATACCTTCCAGTTTTTCATATTCAAGCGAAGAATCTGCTTCCGCAATTTCACCTGCAACTGCTCCGTCATCACTTCCGGGGAACCAGGTTCTGTCCTGTTCCACAACTTTATTGCCTATGACAAGGGTCGAGTCCTGAGCCCATATGGAGAGATTCTTTCCGGTATTGATGATATTCACTCTTTCCGGATTTTCTATGATCCCCTTTTTAGCCCAGTCATCTACCTGTTCCTGAAGATAATTTCTATCGCTTTTGCTTCGTGCAAGTACAGTAAATTTTGCTTCAGGCATTTTAGAGATGAACGTCTTCATGGCAGTCACATAATTATGTTTTGTATCATAACCGTCAAAAGTAAGGCACATATGGGCAACTCTGCCGTGATTTGCAGGAATCATATAATTATCCAGGTTTAAACTGGATATATGCTGTTCCGTAGCAGATTTTATATCATTCTTTTTAGCCATATCACGGAGTTTCTGAGCGTTTACATCATATTCGGAAGGCCTGTCTCCCGAAACAGTTACTCTGTCAGAGAGTTCTTTTTCCCGGAACTGAGACTGTTTGAATGATACCATATGGTTTGATGTTATATGTTTCTTATTTGAAATTTGCATAATATCTATCCTCATTTTTTTGAAGGTTTATATGGAAAATTTAACATGATTGAAAGGAAATAGCAATAGATATAAGGTTAAAAAAATGTTAACATATTACTACAGTTTTACAATTTCTGTAAAATTATAATAAAATATAGTTAATTTTTTTTAAAATATGATGAGGTTATTTTTTGACAGCCTTTAAGGTGTTTATTTTGTATTAATATTCACTTTCCTGAGAGGAAATTCTCCTTTCAGTGTTTCATTGGATTCGTAATAATCAAGATATTTTTTATTCCCTTCCGGTGTATCTGTCATACCGGCACCTCTCCAGAAGCCCTCTCCGAAAGTAAAAAAATTCTTCTTTGCAAGTTCCCATGCTTCTTTATCCATAGGAACATCTTTCACTTCATATGTTAAATGAGTATCTGTCAGTTCGTAAACTGTATATCTCATGGGATAGGTAGAGACAGAAGGATGAACTATATGATAGACCCCGTTATGTTCAACGCCTCTTGTACTTACATGCCTGTGGCCGGAGAGATAAAAAGATACATTTTTATATGTATCAAATAAATCAAGCAATTTATCCCCCTTTTCCATGTAGAAAGATTTCCATTGTTCAGTCTCTTTCTCTTCTTTACTGAAAGGAATTATGCTGTGATGACCTATCACTATGGTAAATATATCTTTATGAGATGAAAGATCCCTTTCAAGCCATTTTAATTGTGCTTCTGATATGCATCCGCTCCATGTGCCGATAATATTCGTATCCAGTGCTATGAGATGAAGGCCAGGGACAGGATCTGCACTCCACCAGAGAGAAGGGCCGTTGAAACCATGTCCCTGAAGGGCCCATACTATTGTTTCCTTTGACACACCGGGAAGAACTGCTTTACCCGTCTTAGTAATGACACTCTGATCATGATTGCCCAGTATGGCATAGGAAGGAACATTGAGGTCTGACATAATCTCTACAAATTTATCTACATTCCATGGTTCTCCGTCTTTTGTAAGATCACCCAGGAATAATACAAAATTTAGATCTTCTATCTTATTTACATCTTTTATGGTATTTTCCAGAAATTCTACGGAATGAATGCCCATTTTAAAATCATCTGTCACACCGTCTGCCGGCATACTTATATGAGGGTCGGAAATAACGGCAAATTTAATTTTAGCATAACAGCTGGTATGAAAAATAAATATAACACATAAAATTAATAATAATTTTACGAAAAAATTTTTCATAAAATTCATTATTTGAACGTTCCTGAAATGGAACTCAAATATTATACACCTCCTGTAATCTGAATTTCACTAATTTTAACCGTAAAATAAAGCAAAAGGCAGAATATCTCTTGCTGATTGCTTTTGTATTGCTCTTGCCGGCCGTTTAAAAGGGGAAATAATTACTTCCGATTATCATGAATTTGAAAAAATAGCGAATAGCGGAAGTGTGACAGTAAGGTTCATAAGGTAGTGAGAGGCAAGTATTTAAATCGCCCCTCACTACTCACGTGTCAAACCTCTGTGTTTGCCCCTATTTGACTTTATCAAGCCTCATGAGCCAGTTATCACCGACCCAGAAACCGTCGAAAGGCGGTGATTTAGGTGCCGCACCAGGTGATCCTTCTTTTGCGAGGATACTCAGTTCAAAGACCTGTGCTATATTTTCCTTTTTAAATTTATCGTCTGTTATGGCCAGATGTATGGGGAGTCTCCATTGAGTCACCTGTCCCAGTATATTTGTTTCTGCTATTTCCCACTGTCCCCTTACTGCAACTGCCACTACTGTAATTTTCTTCTTTGAATTCTTACCCCAGTCACGATCGTTTTTAAAATATTCCAGAGCCGATTTCGCAAGATCTCCTGCTGTGCCGGGGCCGGCAAAGTTCGTTATATGGCCTGCCCATTTCTTTTTCTCTATATCCTTTGTGAGTTTTTTTCCCACTTCCGCTATCTTCTGGTCTATAGAAGCAAGCTGTGTATTGGCTTTTGAATTGTTCGGATCGAACTTGCATGCAAAATCAAGGAAAGATTTTGCTTCATACATTCTCTTTATACGATCCTGTGCAGGATAAAAACCTTCGTCAACAAGCCTGATCATATCTTCAGCCCATTTGCGTAGATATTCCGATGTTTCCTGCCTGGTTTTGGGAACGTTTCCCAGGGCATCATAGAGATCTCTGAAATTGGATGATAAAAAGTCCACTTCTTCTGTTCTGTTAAGTCCCATATCATAATATTTGTTATCAATAGTCATGGTATCTGAGCCGTATTTTTCCGCAAATGATGCAACTACAGGCTGAATTATCGGAATTACTTCACGTTCAAGGGCCTCTATCTTTGCAAGTTCTTCCTGAGCTTCCTTGAGATCATACTGATCCATTACATTATGGCCATGAATACCTTTAAATCTTTCATAATATGTTTTATGAAGCTCTTTTAGCTGCCTTGCATCGGCAAGAGCCTGATCCTTGATTTCCTGAGTAACTTCCTGGGCAAAAAGAATCGAAGTTGATAAAATGAGAGAGATTAAACAGGTAAAAAATAAAAGTTTTTTCATAAATTATTCCTCCCTTGTTAATTTTATTATGTGGTCGTGACGCGTAACGCGTAACGCGTGACGGGTTGTATCACTGCGCATTACGCTTTACGCATTACGAGGTTATTATTTAGATAGTCATGAAATTACCTGTAAATATTTCTTCATAACAAAATTTTATTCCTGTTTTTTTTATAATATTCTTTTCTCTATAATATCTTTACAACAGGCCTTTCATAGATTATATTATAGTTTACCGGCACGAGCATTTATGCCCGGCCCGGCAAATAATCCTCGCGTCACGCGTCACGCGTCACGCGTCACGACAAGAAGGTGATATTATTATGAACAATTACAAAATACTCGTTATCAATCCCGGCTCAACTTCAGATGAAGTGGCATATTTTGAAGGAGAAAAGCAAATATTTCATGAAGTGGTAAGATATGACACGGCACAGATGGAACCATATGAAGGGAAAAAGATTACTGAACAGTTTGAATTTCGTAAGAATTTCGTAATGAAAGAATTAAAAGAACATGGTATAGATATAAAAAATCTCGATGCCATAATTACCAGAGGGGGCTTATTAAAACCTACCGAAGGAGGAGTATTTGAGATCAATGAAACAATAAAAGATGATTTGAGACATGAACGTTATGGCAGTCATGCATCAAACCTGGGGCCCCTTATAGGAGATTCTATAGCACAGGAAATAGGATTGAAGGCTCATCTAGCAGATCCGACTACAGTGGATGAAATGGTTGATTTTGCACGTTTTTCCGGCATGCCTGAAAACCCCAGGATCTGTATATTCCACTGTCTCAATCAAAGAAGAGTCGCCCATCTTACGGCCCAAAAACTGAATAAAGAGTATAAGGATATAAATCTTATCATTGCCCATATGGGTGGAGGCATAAGTGTGGGTGCCCATAAACAGGGCAGAGTGGTAGATGTAAATAATGCCCTTGACGGAGACGGCCCATTTACTCCTCAGAGATCGGGAGGCGTACCTACAGGAGGGCTTGCAAAACTCTGTTTTTCAGGTAAATACAGCTTCCAGGATATAAAACTTATGATCAAGGGTAAAGGTGGCATGGTTGCCTATACGGGAACATCTGATATGAAAATACTGGAAGACTTTGCTTCCGGGAAAGAACTTTCAGAAGAAGACAGAAAAAAAATAAAACCTGATATTACACAGGAAAAAGCAAAACTGCTGATTGAAGCAATGGCCTATCAGATTTCAAAAGAGATATGCGCTCTTACTGCCATATTCTGCGGCAAAGTTGACGGAATCGTCCTGTCGGGAGGTCTCGCCTATTCGGAAATGATAACAGGTAAAATAGAAGAAAGAACAGGCTGGATTGCTCCAGTGTATCTATTACCCGGCGGTGATGAGATGGAAGCTCTGAGGTCTTCTATGGAAAGAGTTCTGTCAGGGAAAGAGAAAGTTAAATCATATGACTGACTTTGACTGGAAGAAGACTTTATATACAGACGGCTCGGAAAAATTCCTTAAATATTCTGAGAATAAACTTCAGATAAAACTTGTTGTCCATAGAAATGAAGATATAGAAGAAGTATATGTCAGAACCTCTCCCGACGGAGAACAGAAACTGACGGAAATGAAAAAAACCGGGAGAGATGGCTTTTTTGATCTTTATACAGGTAAGATTGATGTAAAATGTGATTTTATTAATTACAGATTTCTCATTTTTTGTAAAAATGATATGTTCTGGTTTTCGCAAAAGGGGTTGAGTAGAGCTGTTCCTCCTGATATTACGGATTTCAAATTCATAAGAAATTTTAAGACACCAGAATGGGTTACAGAAAGCGTATTTTATCAGATATTTCCCGACAGGTTCTGTGACGGGAACCCTTCTACCAACGTAAAGAACGGAGAATATACTTATTGCGGGAAAAGTACAAAAGCCTGTTCCTGGGGGGAAGATCCGAAAGATTATCACCATGGAGGGCATATGGATTTCTTCGGAGGAGACCTTGCAGGGATAAAAGAGAAAATACCATATCTTAAAGAACTGGGTATAAATGCTATTTATCTGAATCCTGTTTTTCTGTCTCCTTCAAACCATAAATATGACACTCAGGATTATAAACTTATAGATCCTCATATAGGGACAAACGAAGAATTTGCGGAACTTGTCTGCCTTCTCCATGAAAATGGGATTAAAATAATACTTGACGGAGTATTCAACCATACAGGCATTTCCCATTACTGGTTTAACAAATCGGGATTTTACCCTGATAATACGGGAGCATATAAAGACCGGTCATCTCCTTACAGGGAATATTTTACCTTTTACGACAGAAAAGACGATTACCATGCATGGCTCGGAGTCAAAACACTGCCGAAACTTAATTATAAATCCGACAGGCTGAGGCAGGAAATCTATAAATCTCCTTCTTCTGTTATGAATTTCTGGATGAATAGTCCCTATAATATAGACGGATGGCGTCTGGATGTGGCAAATATGCTCGGCCGGCAGGATGATTACCAGGGCTTTAGAGACATTTACAGGGAAATGAGAAAATCCTGTAAAGATATGAAAGCAGATTCTTATATAATGGGAGAACATTTTTTTGACCCCTCAGAACTTCTTCAGGGTGATATGCTTGATGGAACAATGAATTACCAGGGTTTTCTCTTTCCTGTCCTTAAATGGCTTACAAAAAAAGAGAGATTTAAAAAAGAGTTCAGACAGATAAATTTTACATCTAAAGATCTTTCCCGGAACATAGAGAATTTCATGTCTCTTCTTCCTTTTGATGTAAAACTCTCTATGTTCAACCTGCTTGACTGTCATGACCTGCCAAGATTTTACTCTCTTGTAGGAGAAGATCTTCATAAATTCAGAATTGGTCTTGTATTACTTTTCACCTGGCCCGGCGTGCCCTGTATTTATTACGGTGATGAAACAGGCATGAAGGGCATAAAGGAATATGAAGTCCGTAAATGTATGGAATGGAACGAAAATCTGTGGGATCATGACATAATGACTCTTTATAAGAAACTTATTAAACTGCGCAAATCCTCTTCTGTATTAAAAAAAGGAGGGTTTAAAATACTTCACGATGAAGACGAAATCTTTTCCTATGCAAGAATTTTTGGCGATACGTTAATATTTGTTATTATAAATAACAGCAATCAAAAAAAATTCGTAAAAATTCCTCTGTGGCAGGTTGGAAAAACAGAGGGAGCCTATAAGGAATTTTTCTCGGAAGAAATATGTAAAATCGAGGAGGGATTCTTTCAGAGGGAACTTGAGCCCTATCAATGTCTTGTCGTGAGTCATGAGTCGTGAAGGGTGAAGGGTGAAGAGTGAAGGGTGAATTTTACGCGTTACGCGTCACGATTATAGTATCACGCATCACGAACCACCCGTCATGCGTCACCCGTCACGCCGTTTCATGCAACACCTTATATAATATCTCACCGAGATTATTTACATTATAAGGTTTTGTAATAACTGATTTAAAACCATAGTCTCTGTAATCTGCCATTACCGGGTCATTGGAATAACCGCTTGATACAATTGCTTTTACCGACGGGTCCATGGCAAGAAGCTTTTCTATAGCTTCTTTTCCGCCCATGCCGCCCGGTATGGTTAAATCCATTATTACCAGGTCAAAAGGCTTATCAGTATATCTGGCTTTTTCATATAATGCAATTGCTTCTGTTCCGTCTGCCGCCAGTTCAACTTCATAACCGAGCCTGGGTAACAATAAAGGCATAAGACGCCCTATCATTTCATCATCATCCATTACAAGAATCTTACCATGACTCTTTAAAGGATGTTTAATTTCTTCCACTTCAAAATCTTTTTCAGATGCAGGAAGAAAGAAAGAAAAAGTTGTTCCTTCTCCGGTTCTGGATTCCACCGTAATATGTCCATGATGACGTTTTATTATAGAGTAAGTTGTTGCCAGGCCGAGTCCGCTTCCTTTTTGTTTTGTAGTAAAATATGGGTCAAATATCTTTGTCAGATATTCTCTGGCTATACCCGGGCCATGATCCTTTACGGAAATTTTAACATATCTGCCGGTTTTCAGGGGCAATTCATTTGTTTCTTCTATATATACATTTTCTGCAAATATTCTGATTATACCACCTTCCGGCATGGCCTGATCCGCATTTATGACCAGATTTTGCACTGCCTGACTTATCTGTTCCTCATCCATTTCAACATTCCAGATACTGGCAGGAATATTAAATTCACATCTGACATTTGAACCCTGAAGAGAAAAATAGGTTATTTCTTTTAACAACTGGGTAATAGTTCCGGTCTTTTTTACAGGTGCTCCGCCTCTGGAAAAAGTAAGTAACTGCCTGGTTAAATCTCTGGCGCGAAGAGATGCCTCCTGGGCCATAGTAAGTAATTCTCTGATCGAGTCTTTCTCATCACTATCGACCATCAGTTCTGCAAGAGAAATATTACCGAGTATGGAAGTCAATATATTATTGAAATCATGTGCTATGCCTCCTGCAAGTATGCCCAGAGATTCAAGCTTTTCTATCCTGAGTAATTCTTTTTCTTCCTTTTTGTTTTCTGTAATATCCCTTATAATTCCTACGATAAAATCCTGTCCTTTTTTATCTGTATAACATTTTTTCTTGGTAGCTATAAGATGATAGGCGCCACCGGCATCGGTAAAATCTTCTTCATTATAATTTTCTTCTTTTGTTTTAAGAACAAGTTCATCTTTTTCCCAGAATACATCAGCCTCGGATTTTGCAAAAAAATCATAATCAGATTTGCCGATTAATTCTTCACGGGTCCGTCCTACAAGTGTGCAGTAGGCATCATTTACAACTATCCACCTGTGATGGCTGTCTTTTACAAATATAGGGTCCGCAACAGAGTTAATGATTTTATCCAGAAAATCTTTTGTCCCCTGTAATTCTTCTTCGGCCCGTTTTTGCTGCTCAATATTCTGTATTGTACTGACAATTAACTGCACATTTCCATCCGAGACATCGACTGCCGAGTAAATATTGCGTCCCCATGCAAAGGTTCCGTCTTTTTTTATATAACGTTTTTCCAGAGGCGGTGAATGGGTAATTTTCTGTGAAATAATTTCTTCAAACCATCTCAAACTCTCAGGTAAATCTTCATGGTGAATAAACTCGGAGAAATGTTTTCCAAGCAGGTCTTCTCTCTTATAAGTCATCGTTTCATTTATAATGAGATTAACATCCAGTATATAGCCATCTTTATCAATAAGTACCATGGCAATACCTGCATGCATAAAAATATGTTGAAACATTTCTCTTATAATCAGGATAATAACTTCCTTTCATAGTCAATGAATGGTAATGAAGATTCGTAACGCGTGACGCGTAACGCGTGACGCGAAGGTTCATGAGATATAGATCAGCTATCGGGTTATTGGTTATGGGTTTTAGTATTTTCAACCCGGCATTCGAGACCTTTACCCCTGTAAAAAGGAAAATTCCTATAATGTCAAATTATAACATATATGTGGACCGGTAGCAATTTTTATTACGGAGAAGGATTTTAAACCTGTTTTTCAGAAATATTATACAGATTCAAAAGTCTATTCCTCGCGTCACGCGTTACGCGTCACGCGTCACTTTATTAAAGGAGGAACTTTTATGGCTAAAATACTTTATATTAAAGCAAGTCCCGGAGAAGAACGTTCCTATTCCAACAAAATGGCAAAGGTATTTCTCGACGCATATAAAGAAGCACATAACGGTGATACAGTTGAAACACTGGATCTGTGGAAAACAGATCTTCCGGCTTTTGATACTGTCGCTGCATCGGGAAAATACAAAATTATGGGCGGCAAACCGCACAATGAAGAAGAAAAACTTGCATGGACCAATGTTGTTAAAACCATTGAACAATTCAAGTCGGCAGATAAATTTGTTTTATCTGCTCCCATGTGGAATTTTAGTATTCCATACAGACTTAAACATTATATAGATATTATCACTCAGCCGGGATTTACCTTCTCATATGATCCGGAAAAAGGATATACAGGGCTTGTAACAGGTAAACCTGTCATATTTATTCTTGCCAGGGGCGGTGAATATCCTGAAGGAACTCCTGCCGTGGCTTTCGATCATCAAACGACGTATCTGAAAACGATTTTTGCCTTTATGGGATTTACCGATATGAGTGCCATACTTGTGGAACCGACCCTTATGGCAGGCCCTCAGATAGCAGAAGAAAAATTTTCTTCTCTTATAGAAAAAGCAAAGGAAAAAGCGAAGAGTTTTTGAAAAATGAAGGGTGAAAAGTGAATAAAATAAGGCATTATTTACTTTTCACTTTTCACTAAATAAAGAACATTTTTTTATTGCTCCTAAAAAACCACCGGTTTCGTTAAAACCGGCATCAGCAAATGAGTTGAGAGGAGGGGCAATCTTCAGGTTCTCCATTACACGATATAGATAGGCAAGGGATTTCTCTTTTTTATTGTTTCCCCCGGCTTTTGCATCTTTCATTTCATCTTCAAGGAGAACAAAAAAATCTTCATCGAATTTATCCTTTCCATTCTGTATGGATGTAATTATAGTATATTTCATAACTTATTAGAATTTAAATTGTCGTGACGCGTAATGCGTAACGCGTGACGGGTTCAATCCCTGCACATCACGCATTACGCATTACGAGGTAATTATATATGGATAGTTATGAAACTAAATATAATACGTAATATTATATCATAAAAGGATTGCCTTTAAAAATGACAGGAAAAAACGCTATCATATTGCATTTACCCTGAACAGGAACTATAATTATTTAAAGAAAATTATCGCGTCACGCGTCACGCGTCACGCGTCACGATTAAGGTGATAAAGTGTCAAACTGTATAAGATGCGGTCAGGAACATAATGCCACAGGTGATCTATGCCATATATGCAGCGGAGAAATAAGTCTTACTACAGACAACCTCAAAACAGGTTCACTCCTGGACAGACGATATGAAATCATAAAACTTCTGAAACGGGGCGGTATGGGTTCTGTATATAAAGCACTGGACAACAGATTCGAGAAAACTCCCTGTGCGGTAAAAGAGATGCTGAGTCTTACCTATGATAAAGATCAGCAGAAGTATTACATAGAGAGATTTAAAATAGAAGCAAATATCCTCCATAACCTGAAACATGGAGGACTTCCCAGGGTGAAAGACTATTTTATAGAAAACGGCCGTTATTACCTTGTAATGGATTATATAGAAGGTAAGGATCTGAAATCCATTCTGGAAAGCTATAATGGTGAAGCCATTCCGGAAGATACAGTAATCGACTGGGCAATTCAAATACTAGACATACTGGAATACCTGCACAGTCAGTCACCTCCCATAATATACAGGGATTTAAAACCTGCAAATATTATGCTTAAAGATTCTGATAACAGGCTTGTTCTTATAGATTTTGGTCTTGCGAGAACTATAAACCCGGACAGTGATTCCACTAAAACTACTGCAGGAACCTATGCCTATGCACCTATGGAATTATTCCAGGGCAAACCTGAACTGAGAACAGATCTTTACTCGCTGGGCGCCACAATGCACTGTCTGTTAACAGGACGGAAACCGGAAGCGCCGTTCAACTTTGAGCCGGTAAGAACCCTTAATCCTTCCGTTTCGGAAGAAACAGAAAAAATTGTAATGAAATCCCTTGAAATGGAAGCTGTTAATCGCTATAAAAGCGCAAAAGAAATGAAAGATGTTCTGCAGAAGCTCCTTTATGACAGAAAAGAAAAAATTACTGTTAAAGATAAGATTTCTGATGTACCGAAAGTAACTGAAAAGTCAGAAAAACCTGTAAAAAAACCCGGTAAATTTAAATATAAATTTACGTTAATTTTCCTCGTTGTCATTACAGTTATTGGAATAATCCTCTGGTTCCAGAGAAATCCGGGAGAAAAATATTATGAAACAGGTAAAACATATCTGAGCAGATATGAATATGAAAATGCAATTAAAAATTTTGACAGAGCTCTGACTGCAGTACCTGACTGGCCTCAGGTTCTGAATGAAAAAAAAGATGCTCTGATAAAACTGGGAACTACATATTTCAATAAAGGAAATTATAAAGAGGCCATAAATTGTTACAATGCTGCTTTGGATATTAATAGAAATGACCGTGATGCTTTAAATTTAAAAAAAGAAGCACTGAAGAAATATGGAGATGAATTTGTAAAAAACAGGAATTACAAAGAAGCTATTGCCTGTTATGATGAAGCCCTGAACGTAGACAATTCTTATGGAGATTGCCTGAAAGGGAAAAAGAAGCCCTGAAAGAACAGGGTGATGAATTCATAGACAGCGGAAATTATAAAGAAGGTTTTTCCTGTTATGATAAAGCCTTAATAATAGATCCCTCTTATAAAGATGCAGTAAAGGCAAAAAAAGAAGGCATAAAAAAAATTGTAGATGGCAAATTGCAGAATAAAACCAGTAGCGAAGCCATTAAGTATTGCAGGGAAAAGTTCAATATAGACATAGACTCCAGTTTATATTTTAAAGCAATTATGGCATATAATTCAGGGAAATACGATGAAGCCGTTAAATATTTTACAGAAGCTTTAAAAATGGATTCTGAAGATACCGATTTATTGACAGGTAAAGGTATAGTTTTACTGAAACAAAAAGATATTAAAGGCAGTATTGATTGTTTTGACAGAGTCCTGGCCATTGACAACGACAATATCAAAGCCCTTTATTATAAAGGCCTTGCGTTATATTATGAAGAAAAATATAAAGAATCGATAAAATATTATGATGAGATTCTAAAGATTAATCCGAAATATGCCGATGCATGGAATGGGAAGGGCTTTTTATTATTTACCATAAAAAAATACAATGAAGCACTTGACTGTTATAAGAAAGCTTTAGAAATTGAACCTGACAGGATCATTACCCTGATGAACGCAGGTAATACTATGTATGCCATGCAAAATTATGAGGAAGCAATCACATATTATAAAAAAGTTCTGGAGATTGAGCCGGGAAATAAAGAAGCCTGGTTCAACCAGGGAAATAGCTTATATGTTATGAAAAAATACAGAAAAGCAATCATATGTTACGACAGGGCATTAAAGACAGATCACGGGTTTATTCCTGCCCTGAAAGCACGAGAAAATGCACTGAAAGCATTGAGATAAAATATAAAGGGATACCTTTATTATCTATAAAAAATAAAAGAGGAGGAGGGCCATTTATGAAAGGTAAAATTTTCTTTATAACAATCTTACTGGTTATTTCTTTCTTATCTGCCGCTACAGCTTCCCGGAAAATAACTCTCGCCGTTCTGAGTTTTTATTCAGAGAGTAAAACAGGCAATAATATCCCTGTGGGAACAGGATTTGCTGAAACACTTGTAAATAAACTGAATAAACTGCAGGATGTAAATGTAGTGGACAGGGAAAGCCAGAGGTCTGTTCTTGAGGAAATGGGTATAACTCAGAAGTTTGAACCTCCGGCAGGTCAATCTCTCGGACATACTATCGGCGCTGACTATATTATTACAGGTACCTTAAAAGAAGATGGGAACAGGGTGAGTATAACGAGTCAGCTTTTTGATGTAAAAAAAGGAACAGTTGTAGCAGAAGAGACTGTAACAGGATCAAAAGACAATCTCTTTGCTTTACAGGGAGATCTCTCACTGAAAATAGCAAAATATTTTAACACGCCTGTATCACAGGAAATAAAAAAAGATCTCTATTTTATGCCGACACAGAACATGGGAGCCTTTGAAAAATTTTCATCGGGCCTCCAGTTATATGAAAAAAACCGCGGAGATGAAGCATATAACTTTTTCATTAACTCTATAAAAAAAGATACAGGTTTCCTTGATGCCCATAGATATTTTGAATATACGGCAAGAAAGCTGGGGAAACTGGATGAGTTCATAAGCCTTTATAAGAGTATGCTCGCCTCTGATCCAAAGAATCCGATTTTAATGAATTATCTCGGCAACGGATACCTTGATAAGGGTAACCTGGTGGAAGCAGAAAAACTTTATATAGAAGCTATCCGGACTGTTCCAACCTTTGCAAGCCCCTATAATAACCTGGCATCTGTTTATATGCTTTCCCGTAAGTACGAAGAAGCTCTGGCAACCTACCAGAAAGCCCTTGTATATTCAGATGAAAAAGCTTCTATTTTTTATAATACAGGCATGTGTTATAAAAACATGAAAGATAATGAAAATGCAAAAAAATATTTTCAAAAAGCTCTTGATCTGGATCCGTCAAATCCTGATTTTATTATTGCCAGAAAGGTTATATATGGCATAAATATAGTAGTCGGATATAGAGAAAAACCGGTTCCCGGTACCGTCCTGGGAGAAATTTTAATAAACTCTGAGCCGGTATTTGAAATCCAAAACACTGCAGGAGGACTGACTCCACTAAAAAGAGCAGAAGTAATAGCCAGAAGGCTTTATAATCTGATTGCAAAAGGACTCAACGGGTCTGAACTGGAAGTAGGAAAAATGAATAAAGAAGTTGTTATAGAAACCATAAACAGGGAATTAATAATGACAGTGACAGCAGATCTGGCCAGAAGAGAAGGTACTACACCGGAAAAACTGGCTAAATCCACAATGGACATATTAAAAGAAAAGCTGAATTATGCTTCTTCAGATTCTACCAATGAATATGGCTTAATACTTCAGCCCGTGTTATGTATAATTACAGAGAACAGTCTGAAACAACTACAGGATCAGATGGATACCGGGACTTTACAGCCACTTGTAAATAAAGAATTTTCACAGGAACAGCTTGAAGAAGAACTGAGGAAGCTGAATTTCAATCCTGAAGAAATCGAACTTATTATGAAGTACAAAGATGTAAAAGATTTAAAACCTGTCAAAGGTAGTTCAGAAGAAGCATCATGTCTCCATAAAGGTGATACCTTTTACAGTCAGGGGAAATATGATCGGGCTTTAACAGAATATGAAAATGCCCTGAAGATAAATCCTTCCTTTGCTCCGGCACAGTTATCTATTGCCATCATATTATATGACAGGAAGGATTTTGCAGGTGCTGCTACACATCTGAATAAAGTTATTAACAGCAATCCTGACTATACAGACGCCTATATATGGCTGGGTAAAACCTGTATGGCAGAGGGGAAAACGTCTGAAGCAAAATCAGCTTTTCTAAAAGCCCTTAACCTGGCCCCCGGTAACACGGAGGTAAAGGGTTATCTGGAAAAATTGTAGTCGTAACGGGTGACGCGTGACGCGTAACGGGTTTATGCCGGTTATGAGTCACGTGTCACAAAAAGGTTCATATTAATTGTCTGATCGTTACTTAATTTCCACAGATCACGCGTCACGCGTTACGCGTCACGCCCATAAAGGTGGTATTATGAAAACTCTTATCTTTTTATTTATATTCTTAACTCTTACAATGTGCTGCGCATCGGAAACAGATCTCTGGAATTCCATAGATAACAGAGAGTCAGATCTTTTTATAGAGACAGGGACTGACAGAAATGAGAATATAGTTTTTGAAGGAGAAGAAATAACCTTTTATCTTGCAGCAAGCAGTGATTGTAATATTATGCTCCTCAGAATGACAACGGGAGGAGATTTAATTATATTATTTCCGAATAAATCTCATACATCCTGTCATGTTCTGGCCGGTTCTAAATATGAAGTTCCTGGATTCAATATGAATAAAATAACATGTAACGGGCCGGAAGGTATAGAGAGAATCAAAGCAATAGGAACAACGGATAATAAAATATTTGAAGATTTTCAAAATTTACCTGTTAATGAAGATTATATATATCTGAAATTTCCTGAAGAATTCCTGAAAAAACTCAAAGAAAAACTTGACAGAGTCCGGAAAAATGAGTGGGCAACATCTGACATAACCGTTAAGGTTGAAAAAAAACTTACAACTCCGTCTGTTTCTGCCACACCATATATAGATCCCGACCTTGCCCAGATAATAAAAGACAAAGATAAAAATAGAATGGCTACAGGCTGCTATATCCAGGGAACTGCCTATTATGAACAGAAAAAATATGATGAAGCAATAAAACAGTTTAAAAAAGTAATAGAACTTTCTCCGAATATGTCTCTCGGTTATTATGCTCTAGGACTTTCATACCAGGCAAAAGGGGCTTTTAAAGAAGCAGTAAGTTATTACAAAAATTGCCTGAATAAAGGTGTAAAAGAACGGGATTGTTATGTAAGGATTGGAGAACTCTATGATCAGGCAGGCAACAAAAAGGAATCCTATTTAAGATATAAACTTGCCCTGAAAGCCACAGAAGGTTATGAAAAGATAAACAAAATAGATCCGAAAGATAGGGGACAGCAGAAAATTTATGATCTTGAAATAGCATGTAAAAACAAGCCCTCCGATAATCAAAGCAGAATGGAACTTGCAGTTATCTATGAAAAGCTGCAGGATTTCAAAGCAGGAAATTATCATTTAAAAATGCTTTTAAAAGAAGCCATACCTCTTTACGAGCCATGTCTTCTTGAAAAAGATAAACCAGCAATAAAAAAACCTGAACCGGTGGAACCGACACCTGCTCCGGTTTACAGGTATAATGACTATTATGTAGATAATTATACATACAGTGCACCATATCAGACACCGTATATACCACCGCCACCGCCTCCTGTGGAAGGTGGAGGCGTTAATTTTTAAGTGGGTGGTGAGTGAAATTCACCATTCACTACTCACTTTAGTGGTGCCAGCGGTAAATATGGCACCAGTTAAATCTCTGCATGGTGTTCTTACGCAAAAAAAATATTGCCTTCGTCTATTTCTGTTACAATTGTCATCATACCAGGTTTGTATTAATACCAAATTGCTTTAATTAAACTGAACAATTTGAATAATAGGTAAATGCTGTCTGCCTGCCTGATGCTCCTCCGAAAAAAATCTAAACTGGAACGTTTATAACAGTTACAGCTTATATCATGCTACTTTACATTATAATTCAATAAAATATACCTGTGCTGCCGTGATATTTTTTTCTCCGGAACACCA
>JAKPQU010000021.1 GCA_029555925.1 Bacillota bacterium | reverse complement strand
CCCTCAAGGGAGGGAAATAAGACGTTATTCCATAAGGGTAATATTAATTTATAAAATCTTTTTTCTTAACTTAATGACATTGCGCGTAACGCGTGACGGGTTTAATCCCTTCGCATCACGCATTACGCATTACGCATTACGGGGTTATTATGTATGAATCCTGAGCATAAACATATAATAAAAGTCTTTCTCCATCGTCACGCGTCACGATAGTAATTAATATGAGGAGGTATTTTTTATGTTAAAAAATTTTGAAAGGATTTTATTATCTGTACTTTTATTAATGTGTCTCTTATTTTCCTATACACTCTCTCAGGAGCTTTCAATATATGATGAAGGTCTGAAAATTTTGCAGACATATATTTCCATAGATACTACCAATCCGCCGGGGAATGAAATGAAAACGGCGTTGTTTTTAAAGAAAATACTTGACAGGGAAGGTATAGAAAATCAGATTTTTGATCTTGGAAATAACAGGGCAAATCTTTTTGCCATATTGAAAGGTGACGGATCAAAAAAACCTGTCATACTGCTCCATCATATGGATGTAGTCCCTGCAGATGCCGAATACTGGACTGTACCTCCTTTTTCAGGAGAAATAATAGACGGGAAAATTTACGGCAGAGGGGCAGTGGATATGAAAGCAAAAGGCATTATTGACCTTATGACAGTAATAAACCTGAAAAGACAGAATGTTCCACTTAAAAGAGATATCATACTTCTTGCCGTCTCTGATGAAGAAGTAGGTTCTCTCGGCTCAATATGGATGGTGGAAAACAAATCTGACCTGATAAAAGGGGCGGAGTTCTTACTCGATGAAGGCGGATATACGGTAACGGATAATAAAGGAAATATTTTATATTATATGGTAACAATAGGGGAGAAGGCTCCTCTGTGGCTGACTCTGACCTTTACAGGCACTCCCGGTCATGGTTCAATACCTGTTGAAGATTCTTCCGTAAATCGTGCCGTAAGAGCGGCAAACAGGTTGCTGGATTATAAACCTGAATTTATTATAATTCCTGAATTAAAGGAATATATAAAATTACTTCTTGCAAACAGGGATATTACCAGAATACCCGGATATAGCGGCGATTTCGACAGGTCGCTTAACAATAAAATCTTTCTCCAGGAAATTGCAAAGGTTCCGGAAATCAATGCATGTCTGAGAAACACCATGACAATAACCTGTCTTGAAGGAAGTAAAAAGATTAATACCATACCTAATGAAGCATCCATATCTCTGGATTGCAGATTACTTCCCGGAGTGGACAGGGATAAATTTATAGAAGAATTAAAGGAAATTATAAGAGATGACAGTGTAAAGATTACAATAGAAGGTTTTGCTGCTTCTACCTCTTCTCCATGGAACAATGAATTTTCGGAGATTTTAAAGAAGTGTATATTGAAAACAGGGAAAGACGTACCCCTTGTGCCATCAATTCTCTTAAGTTCTACAGACAGTACTTTCTATCGCCCTCTCGGTATAATCACATATGGATTTGAATCATGCAAATATTCTTCGGAAGAATGTAATACAGCTCATGGCAATGACGAAAGAATTAATATTGATACAGTAAGATTTGGTATAGACCTTCTTACTGATATATTAAAAGAATTATAATCTGGCTGTAAAAAAGGGGCTCAATCAGCCCCTTTTTCACTTGTTTAATTAATAGTCTCTTTTACCCGTCACAGGTCACGGCTATAATCTCTACCAGAGTTTATCCCACAGGCTCTTTGCTCCGTCCGCTATTGCACCTGCAGTTCCGCTTATGGCATTTGCAGTTGCATCATAGGCAGCAGAAGCACCGTGTGCAATGGTTTTTCCTGTATCAACTGCAAAATTTCCCACTGCTTTTGCTCCGTCAGATATTACTTCACCTGCTTTTTCTATTGCCGGTCTTGCCATTACTGCAGCGACACCGCCTATAGGTCCGCCGATGGCTGAGCCTAACATGAATTCAGGTTTCTTCATGTCTTCGTACTTGAAGTCCACGCCTACTTTAAGCTGTCCTCCAAGGGCAAGTTTTGCACCAAGTTCTAGTTCCGCATGGATCCCTGTTTTGTCAGCCTTGAGATCTCCACCTACCATTGCTCCTATACCTTCTCCGCCTTTAACATCAAAGGTTGCGCCGCTACCGGCTTTTGTTTTTGCTTCTCCTGTAACCCTTACATATTCTCCTGCATCTGCAAGGGCACCAAGTCTGCCTTTCACTTCGGCACTGTCTTTTGTTATATCAATTTTACCGCTTGCTTCTGCGTCTGCTTTTGCTTCCAGGCCTGTTCTTACTCCGCCTTTTATATGTCCTTCTTTGGTTTTTATTTCTCCTTCCGCACCTACTGACAGGTCTGCTTCTGCCTTTGCCCCTGCTCCGGCTCCTACAGCAACCCTGTCTTTGCTTACTTCTAATTCGGTACCGGCTTTTGCTTTTGCTTCTGCCAGGGCTCTGGCATCTGCTCTGGCTCCAATTTCATTATCTCCGACTCTGAGTTTTCCTCCTGCTTCAGCCTTTGCCTCTACAAAAGCTTCAGCTTCAGCCTCAGCTTTTGCTTTAAATTTATCTCCTGTCAATTCAATTTCTGATTCAGCTTTTGCTTCTGCCCCGGCTTTTGCTTCAGCTTTTGCATCGCCTGAAAGCTCTGTATGTTCTCCGAATTTTATGTTGCCTTTCGCTTCAGCTTTTGCTTCAGCTTCAGCTTTTGCCTCGGCTTCACCTTTAAATTCTGCACCATGACTGTCTGATTTGAATTTCGAGTGGGATTTACTCTCTGCATGAGCACCTGCCTCGGCCCTTGCCTCACCTTCTCCTTCTATATGGCCGCTTTTAAAAGAGCCTGATACTCCTGTTCCTACTCTGTGATTTCCTCCTTCTCCATGCCCTGCTTCCGGTCCGTGTCCTTCCTGACCATGACCGTCTCCTGCTTTCTCTCCTGTTACACTCTTTGAATAGCCTGACTGTATCCGTACAAAGCTATGGGAATTAGCAGGATCCGATTTAGGCGGAGTGGCATCTCCGGATTCCCTTTTGTCTGCAATTTTCATAGGAATATGTAATTCCTGTCCCGCATGAACTACATTCGCATCTTTCAGATTATTTTCCTTTGCAACCTTCTGAACTAGATTCTGTTCTACTATCTCTTTGTCAGAGTAACCTGCATTACGCAACGAGCCCCATACCGAAGTATTTCCGCCTTTATTTGCTTTACTCCACTGATCTATTTTTACTGTTGTATAAGCTCCCTGGTTTACTGATTGTATTGACATATATAGTACCTCCAGATATAAAAAAATTTTCCTCCCTTAATATCACGTGTTTTTGAAAATTGTAAATACCGGATATGGTTATAAAAAAATTAATACACTTGGTTTCATATTTCAATCTAACATCATCCCCGGATGGTTACAACGAAGAATGAGAACTTATTAATGACATTTTAAATTCTTTAGAAAATCTTCCGTAATTTTTTCATCATATTTACCATTTTCTGCCATGGCCATTACCAGGAAATTTTTCCCTCCTTCTGGGCATTCGAAATTGGCAATTATACCGTCAGATTCTTTGCCGCTGTTACCTTCGAACACTGCTTTACAGTAAGGAATTGTATGGCCGTTAACGGTAAGAGAACCTATTTCTTTTATTTCCTTTACTTTTGAATTGGAATTTCCCTGGTTAATCTTCTGGAGCAGTTCTTCTTTCGAACCTTTTTCCAGTTCCTTTTTAAATTCTTTTGTAGATATCTGACTTCCTTTCGGTAATTGCATAAGTATGACCATCTGCTGTGTGGATGTATAATTTATCATCGCCATTTTCATACCCATAAGCTCCATGGCAAATGTCAGGTCATAACCTGCCGGTAATGTAAAATCACATATTTCCTTTGCTTTTGCCAGCTTTGCCTCGGGACTGGTAAAACCTTCAACAAATCCTTTCCCGCTTTTGTATGCATAATAAGCTCCTATACCTCCAACGATAGCTGTAATTAAACAGGCTACAACAAGAAATATTCCAACGCCAATAGCAACCTTCTGCCAGGTTTTCATAATTGTTCCTCCTTAAGATGTTTATTAAAAATCGTAACGCGTGACGCGTGACGCGAGGAAAGGCTCCCGTTACTGTTTGTTATTGACCGGGCTGTCACTTACTATTTCTTTAATTCTCCCACCTCCTAAATAACGGCATTTATAATACTCACCGTTTATAGAACTTACTGTAACTCCTTTGCTTGATGAAGCATGGATAAAATTTCCGTCTCCCAGATAAATCCCCACATGGGAAGGCCCCGGAAGATAGGTAGTGAAAAACACTAGATCTCCCGGTAATAATCTGTCATCTTCCATATGTTCACAGTAATTGAACTGACTTTCCGCATCACGGGGAATTATATAACCGTTCATCCTGTAAACGGTAAATATAAATCCGGAACAGTCCACTCCAAGGGGAGTAGTTCCTCCCCACAGATAGGGTACACCGAGATACATTTTAGCTGTTTTTACTATTTCTTCCGGTCTTTGAGGGTCTTTAGGTTTCAGCAGTATCTGTTCTTCCTTTACCCATCCGCTCTGGCCCGAAGGCAACATGACTTTAACCCACTGTCCTTCTTTTTTTATAAAGGTAAGTTTGGAGCCCATAACTGCATGGCCGCAGTAATCCGCCCCTTCTTCCGGTGCAGAGGCTATATCGACCTTAAGAGCCGAAATGATAATTTTCTCTGAATCTCTGTCTGTTATAGGAGCCAGACTGTTTCCTGTGACCCAGCCGAAATAACCTTCAGTGGTTCTTATGAAATACCAGTCTCCCGAGATTTCTTTTATGGAAACAATATCACCCATAACTGCCTGAGTAACCGTTTCCCCGTCTTCAGAGGGTTTCCCTTTTAAAGTAGCTACTGTTTCCTGGATTATGGCGTTTTCTCCGAACTTATTTATCCCATCTTTTGTATTATCTTTTTCCGGTATAATCAGCAGTCTCCCTGTGCGTAATCTGTTTGGATTACTTATTGAATTTGCACTGCAGAGACTTATAACAGATATGCCATAGCTGCTTGCTATGGAGGATATGGTTTCTCCTTCTTTTACATAATGGGTAGTGCCTTCAACGGTAAACCCTGTCGGTATTTTTAATATATCACCTGCTTTTATCTTATCATCTTTCTTCATGGAATTTACAGAGAGAATTTCCTGAAGGGAAATGCCATATTTTCGCGAAATAGAACAGAGTGTGTCACCCTGTTTTACTTCATACCTGGTAATTGATTTTTTGACAGTACTGGATGAAAAATCCGGTATTATAAGTATCTGACCTGTATGAATTTTATCAGGATCGTCTATGGAATTGGCAGAAAGAATTTCTTTCAGAGGAACTCCATATTGTTTTGCTATAGAAGTCAGTGTTTCCTGCTGTTTTACTTCATGGAATGTGTCAGCAAAAGCTGCCGTTAAAGAGAACATGAATAATATAAAGAAATAGAAAAAATTTTTCAAATGGCATCTCTCCCTGATAGTAAGTGGCAATAGAGAAAATTCACAGAGTCCGGAGCATTTTGAATGGATAATTATCTATATTATAAATATATTCACTCGATAAGTCAATTTAATATTTTGCCTGTAACCTCAAAATGTAATTTTCATTGCCTTTTCTGCAGTCATAAACAGAATCCTCCCGGTCTTGAGATTTTAACAATAGATGATCTGAAGCCTTCTGAACTTGAAGATATTATAGATTTTCTGGATCGTGAAAAAAAGATAGTTATAGGTGAGTCTGCCACAAGAATAATCGAAGGTGAACCTTTTCTCAATCCATATTTGACGGATATACTTTTTATGTTGAGAAAAAAATTTCCCTCTACAGATGTTCAGATTACTACAAACGGCAGCCTGCTGAATGAGAATACGCTTGAAAAACTGTCACATGTAAAACCTGTGGAACTTCATATATCGGTAAATACAATTTCGGAAAAATACAGGCAAAAGATTCTTGGACTGACAGCAAATATTAAGAATACACTTGAAAGAATATCTTCATATAAAATTCCCTTTTCGTCCAGTATAATAGCTCTTCCTCAGATTACAGGCTGGAGTGAACTGGAAAAAACAATAACATTCCTTGATATAACCGGCAGTGAAGTGATAAAAATATTCTGGCCTTCCTTTACTGAATATACAGATGAACATAATCCTGTCCGTTATGTTAACCTTCATGAGGTGCAGGATTTTTATAAACAGATAAAATCAGTAATAAAAACTCCTCTGTTACTGGAACCGCCATTGCTGGACGATCTGACACCCGTTACAGAGGGGCCTGTTCCCGGTTCGCCGGCAGATATGGCAGCTATTAAAAAAGGGGATGAGATTTTATCTATAGGTGGGTACAGGCCCCAAAGCAGGGTAGATGCTTTTTGCAGGTTAAACAATCTTGAGAATCCTATTTTGGATATCAAAAGAAAGGAGGAAATAATTTCCTGTACCATTATTAAACATAAAGGAGAAAAATCGGGCCTTACCTTCCTTTATGATCTGGACCGATCTGTCATTGAAAAAATAAAATGTATGAAGACAGACGATTCTCTTGTTGTAACATCCGGTCTTGCCTTTAATATGTTAGATATAGCATTGAAAAATGAAGATATAAGATTATTGCCGGTAAAAAACGTGTTTTTCGGTGGCAATATTGCCTGTGCAGGCCTTCTTACCGTTGATGATATACTTCTGGCGACAGAAGAGGAGAAACCTTTCAGCCATCTTCTTCTTCCGTCAATAATGTTTGACGAGAATCTTTTGGATCTTAAAGGAAGATCATGTCGTGATATAGTAAATACAAGAGGATGTAAATGTGATATAATTTAGTGAAGGGTGAGTCGTGAGTCGTAAGTCGTGAAAAGTAGGGGCGAACCACTGTGCTCGCCTGGTACCGGCGAAAATACGCGTGACGCGTCACGCGTCACGATTAATTATAAAGGAATAACATTTATGCTTAATATTACCAGAGTAATTATGTTTTTTACAATCATCATATTATTTCTTTTATGTTATGGTAAAAAGGATTATGGACAGAGCAATAGAGTCCCTTATTTTGTAAAGAGTAAAAATCAGACAAATTTTTATTATAACAGAAAAAAGAAGGATAACAGTGTTATAGTGACTCCTCTGGACAGAGCAATGAAGGAAATATACGGCGGTACATTGAAAAAATCCAGGCTTTATTATGATATAACAGAAGACAGGAGAGGAGAAAAAACTGTGGCTCTCACATTTGATGATGGTCCTCATCTGAAATATACTCTCCTTCTTCTGGATATATTGAAAAAATATAATATAAAAGCTACATTTTTTGTAGTAGGCTCTATGGCAGAGAAATATCCCTTTCTTCTGAAACATATATACGACGACGGTCATTTGATTGCCAATCATACGTATCATCATAAAAATCTTCTTACCCTGTCTGAAGAGGATGCTGTACTTGAATGGCAGGCCTGTAATAATGTAATAAAATATATCCTTAATATTGATGTGTATTTCTGTCGTCCTCCCGGCGGAAATTATGACAGAATAGTCCTTGATTCCGCCTCCCGGGCAGGGCTTTCCACTGTGTTCTGGACTGATAATTCCGGTGATTATGAAAAACCAGGAGAAGAGGTTATAGCAGATAAGGTTTTATATAGAATTACTCCCGGTGGGATTGTACTGATGCATGACGGAGTGGAGCAAACAATCAATGTATTACCGGATATTATCAGGAGATTGACGGAAAAGGGTTATAGATTCGTAAGGATAGATGAGATGGCACAGAAGATAGGAGAAGACTATACGGTTTCAGTCCGTAAGGAGAATATATTAATAGAAGAAAGAGATGTAGATGAAAATACTGAAACAGGTAATAAGATTTTAAAAAAAGAGAACAATACCGGTAAAGAAGAAAACAGTGTTTCGGAAAAAGAGGAAGAGAATGACGGGAAGATCCCGGAAAAAGAGAATATTACCGGTACGGAAGACGGATCTTCTTCATGGAAGGAAGAGAAAAATGAGGGGAAGACCCGGGAAAAAGAGAGCGGTATAGAAGAGAAACCTTCTGCAGATAAGAATGAAAAGAATGAAATAAAAAATAACAACGAGGATTACTGGGATCCTCTACCGATGATAAAAAGTCGTAAATCTGAATTTTGATTAATAGTTTAATACTGAAAAAAAATTAACATTTTTTTAACATTTACCATGTATTAATTTAAAAATAAAAATATATAATATAAATCAGATATATTTTTTAGAAAAGACAGGTGATAAGAATGGGAGATGTTATTAAAAATATCAGGCCTCTGAGTATTCCTGATATAAAGGTACCTGCCGGTAAAATAAAACTGCAAAAAGAAACACTTTCTATATCCCCGAAAGATCTCTGCTCTATAGGTTCTCATGAAGAAACTTCCAAAAGACCTTCCGCAGATATTCATGTTCGCCGTGCAGAAGTGATGAAAGAAACTGTAACAAATGCTGTGAGCAATATTAAAGCGAAATCTTCGGATAATCCAAAATTTATTACCATGTTAGACGATTCAAAATTTGATTTTGGCGACATTACTTCCTATTTAACAGGTGAGAAGGGATTTAATGAAACTCCTTCCAATACTGACTTCAATCAGACAGGGTATATGAAAGATCTTATAGGTAAACTTGGCACCGGCGCCAGAATGCAGAATGTTCAGGATGTTTCGAAGCTGAATGGCCGAATACCTTCCCTTGCAGAATTAAAGGAAGAATTTAAAAAACTTGCTTCTGATCCGCAGGTTCCCTTTGAATATATTGTTGACGGATGTTATGCCAGAGCCCATCATATGTGTGAAACTATGATGAAAGACAATATCAACTGCGGGAAAATGTTTGTAATGATAGAGGATCTGTACGGAGGAGGCATGCTTACTGCAAAAAATAAATTTATGAATGCCGAATGGTGGTACCATGTCGCTCCTATTACCTTTGCGAAAGATTCGAAAACAGAAAAAATAGAAGGCTATATTATAGATCCGTCTATGGCAGATCATCCTCTCAAGGCAGAAGAATGGATAGGCATGATGAGATCCAAAGATCTGAAGATCAAGGTTGATATTACAAGAGCTCCTCAGTTCGGCCCCGTTGAATCCGATGGAGAAAATCAGACCTTTGAAGAAAGTCTCACTGCTACAGCAGACACAATGAAGGAATATTCAAAAGCTCTTAAAGAGATTAAAGATGAGTATTATGCCCATCATCCGGAGGAAATACCTCCTAAAATATCTATAACGTGAAAGGATTCATATGACTATTAGTTTTGAGGAAAAGGTAAGGGGAATTGGTAAAAGGAAGGATAATGATAATTATAATGTCATTTTCAGAACCAGAGCTGCCTTTTACTGGATAAAACCGGATAGAGACAGGGAATTAAAAATACTTGCAGAGGCTGCTAAAAGTGGATCTTCTGTAAAGATCACCTGTGATGGAATTACGAGAGAAATTTTTGATGTAACAGCCTGATTGTTTATAAGAAAATCGTGAAGTGTGACACCTGCCCAGATAAATCTGTTTCAGGCCACTTATTTCACGATTTTCATTCTTCATGCCGGAACATTTCGGCTCTTTGTATTGTCTCTTCACTCTTCATACATTAAAAATTTCATAGACAAATAATATATATCTGTGTTATAATAAAATAAGTTATAATCTTTTTAAAGAGGGGGTATATCTTTGAGGGATGTTCCCTATCGTCGTCAGCAAAGAGGTCTTAAAAGCAGAATCAGAGAAAGTAGCAGCGTCAGAGAACCTGTAGCAGAACATTATGAAGAACCTTTGAAAAATATACCTCAAATTGAAAGGGCCAGAGCCCAGGCATCAGGTAAAGGTTATGTTGCTCCTTCAAGAAAAGTAGACAGGTATGATTTTACAAAAGTTGAAAAACTCGCCCTTGATCAGGAGAGATTTCTTGAAAAAGTATTGATTCATTTTGCAGAGTTACTGACTGCTTTATTCGTATCAGTTCTTCGTTTAAGGGTTCAGGTCAAGTGGGAAAATAATGATTATGTAAGTTACGATGTTTATACTCATTCTCTCGTAGATCCGTCTGCTTTGAATATTTTCAATATAGAAGGATTTAATGCAAGAGGAGTAATTTTTCTTGAATTTCCACTCTGTTTATCCATAGTGGACAGACTCCTTGGCGGTAAAGGACAGCCTATTTCCGAAGATAACAGACTTACGGAACTTGAAGAGGTTATCTTCTGCAAACTGGTCCAGAAGGTTCTGGGGCAGTTTACGGAAGCTTTCAAAGAAATAAAGGAATTTACCGTTCAACATGAGAAAATGGAATGTAATCCCCAGGCAGTTCAACTTTATTCACCGAATGAGCCCATGGCTATAGCCAATTTTCGGGTCAGAATAGGGGAGACGCCTGGAGATATGAAGATATGTTTACCCCTTCAATTTCTTAAGCCTGTTATACCGAAAGTTAAAGCACCTGATCTTCTTACAAAAACTACTACCGTAAAGGGGCAGAAATCTATTACTTCCAATCCTACCATACTGGAATCTGCCAAGATAGGCATTGTAGTGGAACTGGGGAGATCGGAAATAATGTTTCAGGATCTTGTAAATATAGGTGTCGGTGATGTGGTAAGGCTGAATACGTCCATAGAAAATGCCCTCAGGGTTAAAATACAGGGAAAAACCAAATTTCTGGGGCGTCCCGGAGTGAGGGAAAAGAAAGTGGCTTTACAGATATGTAAAGTCGTACAGGAGGGAGATGAGGAATTTGAGGAGAAATGATGATTTTTTTGACGGAGATGAAGAAACTGTAAGGCAGGTACAATTTGCACCACTTGGCGATGTAAGCGGCCAGTCTGAAGGACAGCAGACCATAGATATTTTGATTGATGTCCCCCTCCAGGTTGTAGCAGAACTTGGAAGAACCAAAATGCCTGTTAAAGATATTCTAAAACTTGGCGTGGGAGCCGTAATAGAACTTGATAAGATGGCAGATGATCATATTGATCTCCGTGTTAATGATAAACTAATTGCCAAAGGAGAGGTTGTGGCAATTGATGATTATTTCGGGGTCAGAATAACGGAAATAGCAACCGGTTAACAGGGGGGAACAGGCTATGTATGACTATGAAGAATATGATGAACAGTCGCCGGGTTTTGATTACAGTGATAATAGATATCAGGATAATTCTTCTCAGGGGTTTCTCCGGGTTCTGGGCGAAATACCTCTTGAAATTGCCGTAGAACTCGGCAGGGCTAATTTACCTGTAAGTGAAATATTAAACCTTCAGGTCGGATCTGTCGTTGAACTGGATAAACTTGCAATGGATTCTGTAGATGTAAGGGTAAATTCAAAACTTATAGCCAGGGGAGAAGTAGTATCGGTAGATGAATGTTACGGAGTCAGAATAAACGGTATTATTGGCAGGAGATAGTAAAAGATTTTAAATCCTCTGAAGGAAATATGGAAGATTGTGAACTACGTTACGACTGTTATAGTAAAGGTGAATTCTTACACATTACGCTTTAGCGTAACACGATATAAGAGGAGATTTATCCTGTGAAAAGACTTTTTTTATTAATACTCTTAATGTTTCTGTGTTATTCACATATTTCTTATGGAGCAGTGATGACACCTGCATCTTCCGTAACTCCCTATGCGGCAGTGATGACACCTGCATCTTCCGGTACTCCTTCTGCGGCAGTGATGACACCTGTGTCTTCCAATAGTCCCTCTGCAGCAGAAAAGAAACCGGATAAATCTGATAAATCCACTCCTGTTCCTGAAATAACCCCATCATTGGAAGAGCTCAATCTTAATTATGACAGTGATGAGCCCAATAAAGCTTATCATGAGACAACAAAAGAATCTGTTGTTACATCTCAATCTACGGGATTTCTGGCGAGAATTCTTAATATGATAACCAGTCTTGGGATTGTCTGTCTTCTTGTTTATGTCGTATTAAAACTTCTTTATGCAAAAGGTGCAGGTATTATTCCTCAGCCAAAAAAGAATTTATTTGTAATAGAACAGGTACAACTTCAACCTCAAAAAACATTGTTTTTATCTTTAATAAAAGTCGGCACCAGGGTATTACTAGTGGGTGCCACTGAAAAAGAAATAACCCTTCTCAAGGAATTTGAACCTGAAGCTTTTACATTACCGGATATAAATGCTTCTCCTGAAGAGAATAAATCTGCATTTAAAGAAGAATTCGGTAATATTACGAATAGAGGACAGGCCGGTATATTATCAAAGATTTTCCAGACTTTTGGTCTTTATGGTATTGCATCTGTTTTTACCCGGGATACTAAAAATAGATAGGAGGGGTAGCTATGAAAAACAGATTGTATTTTTCAGCAGTTTCTATCATTTTTCTTATTTTTCTTATCTCTTCTTTATTTCTGATAAATGTACAGGTGGCGCAGGCCCAGGAAGGAAGCGGACCACAGGCTAAAAATCCTTTACTCTTCAATTTTCCTAAAATAGATGTGAATATAAACGGAGGTAAAGGAGGAGAAGAAAAAAGAGGAGAAGCTGTAATTCCGGAAGATACCGGCGTTGCACTGCCTTTTCAGATACTGGCAGCCCTCAGTATACTTACCCTGGCACCATACCTTCTAATTATGATGACTTCCTTTATAAGGGTTGCCATCGTACTGTCCTTTATAAGAAGTGCTCTGGGTACTCAACAGGTACCTCCGACACAGGTGTTGATGGGACTTGCTATTTTCCTTACCTTCTTTATAATGGCTCCTGTTGGGAATAAGGTGAATACCGAAGCATTACAGCCTTTTATGAAAGGTGAGATGCAGACAGCAGAATTTGTGAATAAAGCCCTGGAGCCTATAAGAGATTTTATGTTCAGGCAGGTAAGAGAAAAAGATCTTGTTCTTTTTATTAAACTTGCTCAGATGAAAAAGCCCAAAACCAAAGCTGATGTACCCATACATGTCCTTATACCTGCTTTCATGATCAGTGAAATTAAAACCGCTTTTGAGATAGGATTTGCAATTTATATCCCATTCCTTGTCGTAGATATGGTTGTATCGTCGGTACTTATGTCTATGGGTATGTTCATGCTATCTCCCATGACTATTTCCATGCCATTTAAATTGCTGCTTTTTGTTATGGTAGACGGATGGGGTATTATTATAGAAAGTCTCGTTAAAAGTTTTAAATAGTGTGTCGTGTAGGGTGAAGAGTAGGGGGCGAACCACTGTGTTCGCCCGGTACCGGTGAAAACACACATTACGCATCACGCATTACGTATCACGATAATTTAAGGTTTACAAAAAACCTTGAAAAATGGTATAATAACGCAGAGGTGAACGTTATGAACTGGCATAGAAAAAGAATTTACTTTCTTATGAATGTTTTGTTCATAATTTTTGTAGTGTCCTGTAATCTCTCTGAGGCCAAACTTACAGAGAGAGAGGTTATGGCTATGGGAGGAAGAGCTCTTTTTATGATTTTTTTACTCTCTGCTCCTATGTTATTTTCCGCAGTAGCTCTCGGGCTTGTTGTTGCCATACTTCAGGCCGTTACATCTGTTCAGGAACAGACTCTCGGTTTTGTGCCAAAACTGCTTATAACCTTTGTAATGCTTCTTGTATTCGGGCCGTGGATATCTTCCAGTATGATAAGTTTTACCAGGGAAACCTGGCTTAGAATAGAGATAATAGGCAAAACTACAAAATAAAGGATTCATATTATGACTATTGAATGGATTGCTACAGTAGCAAAAGAAGCTCTGGCTTTAATAATTCATCTTGCATGGCCAATGCTTGTTGCTGCCGTTGTAGTCGGTGTTGTCATAGCCGTATTTCAGGCAGCTACACAGGTTCAGGAGCAGAGTCTTTCTTTTGTACCTAAAATACTCGCTACTTTTTATGTTGTCTATCAGAGAGGGCCTTATCTCGGTCAGAAAATAAGAGCTTTTCTCCATGCAAGGCTTGAAGATGTGCCATGGATTGCTACGAGTTATAAGAATTCCGTACCTCATATCGTCTGGGCCTATACAATACCGGAAGTAAAGGTTACGGAAAGAGAAATCCTGTTTATAGGCGGTAAGGCTCTTTATATGATTTATCTCTTATCTGCACCTATGCTCTTTATCGCTCTCGGTGTAGGTCTTGTTGTTTCAGTGCTTCAGGCAGTCAGTTCTGTACAGGAACAGACTCTCGGTTTTGTACCAAAATTGCTTGTAACTTTTGCCGCTTTGATGATTTTTGGGCCGTGGATATCATCTACAATGATGACTTTTACTATAGAAACATGGCAACAAATAGCTATTATAGGGAGCAGATGACAGAGTAAAGGAGGGGAATTATGACAGGCGCAGAGGCTCTTGAACCCAGCATAGTAGCCATTGAGTTATGGGGATTGACCATAGCCAGATGTATGGGGATTGGCCTTCAGGCACCTATATTCGGTAGCAGACATATAACCATGAGAGCCAGAGTCGGATCTGTAATAGTCCTTGCTACCGCTCTTTATCCTACTCTGCCTATGCCACAGGGCTTTACTGCCAGTATTCCCCGGCATATGGAGATTATATTCAGTAATATTATGGTAGGCCTTCTGGTAGGGTTTGCCGCAAGTCTGACTATGTATACAATACAGTTTGCAGGAGAACTGGTAGATACCCAGTTGGGTTTAAGTACTGCCGCTTCTTTTGACCCCTCTGCCGGCGGAACTGTCAATATGATAAGAAGATTTAAGTTCTATCTCGCCATGATGGTTTATCTGATTATAAACGGTCATCACAGTCTTATTATTGCAATCTATAGAAGTTTCCAGGCCGTTCCAGTAGATGCTATGTTCGTTCCAAGAAGTGCTCTTATAGGCGAGTTTGTCTCAATGACAAATGATATGCTTGTCCTTGGCGTTCAGATAGCTTCTCCATGTATGGCAGCACTTTACATAGTTCAGATGGCTCTTGGTCTTGTGGCAAGAGCAGCACCTCAGATGAATGTATTTATGCTATCTTTCCCGGTAAATATACTGGTTGGTACTACAGTTCTTTCTGCTGCTATTCCGTATGTGGCAAAAAAGCTCTTATCGATTTTTAATGATAATTATATGTCTATATTAAAATTGCTATTATTAATGAAACCAGGGGGGTGATTTTTATGGCAGAGTCGGATCAGACTGAAGAACCATCTGACCATAAGTTACAGGAAGCAAGAAAAAAAGGACAGGTCTGTAAAGGGCAGGATTTCCCTACAGCTATCTTATTAGTTGTGACTGCAGCCATGTTACATGTAATGGGTAAGACCTATTTCTGGAAGATTGCAGAGTTTGCTGACCACGTCTACAGGGGATTACCGGGATTCCATATCAATATCTTTGATTGTGACCATTATTCAAAGATAGTTCTGACTATGTTTCTGGGCATGATCATTCCGCTTCTGGCGGTGGTCTTTATTGCAGCTGTCGCAGGTAATCTCGCCCAGATAGGCATTATATTTACTATGGATCCTATAATGCCCAAGATAGATAAAATAAACCCTATAGCAGGTTTTAAGAAAATTTTCTCTATTAAGACTATTTTTACTCTGGTGCAAAACGTCTTGAAGGTGGCAGGTACAGGTGTGATTGCCTATATGACAGTGAAAAAGGCCATACCTGTTGTCTGTACTGCCGTAAACTGGGATATAGAAAATACTGTCCATTATGTTAAACAGACTGCCGTGCAGCTTTTCAGTCAGATTATAATAGTTTCCTTTGTCCTTGCAGGTGTGGATTATATGATTCAGAAGCATCAGTTTATGAAGGATATGAGGATGTCTTTCAAGGAGCTAAAGGATGAATATAAGGAAACTGAAGGTAATCCTGAAATTAAAGGCAAACAGAAGCAAATTGCAAGGCAGATGGCTATGGGTGGTATGATGCAGGCAGTGCCGGAATCAGATGCTGTCGTTACAAATCCTACCGAATTTGCTGTGGCAATTAAATATGATCCTGCTTCCATGCAGGCGCCGCAGGTTATTGCAAAAGGTAAAAGACTTATTGCTCTTCAGATAAAATCCATAGCTGAAGAAAATGAGATATTCATTTACGAAAATGTAGACCTTGCCCAGACTATGTTCAAGGCATGCAAGGTCGGCCAGACAGTGCCCGTAGAACTTTATACTGCAGTTGCAGAAGTTCTTGCCTATGTGTTTAAACAGAAGAAGAAGCAGGAAATGGCAAGGATGAGAAGAATGGGAGCCAGAGGCGGCGGCGCACCTGCAGCAGGAGCAATGAGAAGGAATTTTTAACACTGACTCTATTAGATGTTCTGTGTAAACTTGCTGTATTCAGGGATTGTAAAAGAAATAATCTCTTTTTGGGTGTCAGGCGTTGGGTGCTGGTTTAGAATATTAAAACCCGGCACCCATAACCTGAAATCTGATTTAAACAAATGTTAACCCGGTGGACTATTAACAGGGATATTTTTGAACAAGCCCTTGATATTAGATATGGAATGTATGATAGATAACTCTTGCGTGACGTATTACGCGTGGCGCTTCACGATAATAAAGGAGGGAATCTTATGCCCGGTGGCGGCGGTGGTGCTATAGGAATCATTCAGAAGGTTGGAAGGTCTTCAGACCTTGTCACAGCTGTTCTTTTGATTATGATTATAGCTCTTATTATAATCAAAATACCACCCTTTTTTCTGGATGTTCTTCTTGTCGTAAATATATCTATGTCAATCGTAACTCTTATGATCTCCATATTCATAAGAGAACCTCTCCAGTTTGCAGTTTTCCCTACCTTACTTCTTGTGGCAACTCTTTTCAGAGTCTCTCTTGATATTTCCACTCTTCGTCTTATACTCCTTGAAGGACACAGAGGAGCTGCAGGAGTGGGACATGTTGTTGTTGCCTTCGGTGAAGTTGCTATGGGTGGTGACCTCATTGTAGGTCTTATAATATTTATAGTCATTATTGTAGTAAATTTTATGGTTATAACAAGCGGTGCAGAACGTATTGCACAGGTCGGTGCCCGTTTTACCCTGGACGCTATGCCCGGTAAACAGATGGCTATAGATGCAGATTTAAATGCAGGTCTTATTGATCCTGATACGGCAAAGACACGACGTAATGCCGTATCCAGAGAAGCAGATTTTTACGGTGCTATGGACGGTGCAGGTAAGTTTGTTAAAGGAGATGCCATAGCTTCTGTTATTATTATTGTTATTGCCATTATAGGCGGTATTCTTATGGGTGTTCTGAGGCAGGGTATGACAGCAGGTGAAGCTCTTGTTCAGTATGCAACACTTTCCGTAGGAAACGGTCTTATTACTACATTACCTGCTTTCCTTATGTCGACTGCTATGGGTATGGTTGTATCCCGTGCCGCATCAGATGCTAACCTTGGTGCAGATGTATTCAAACAGGTTACCGCCCAGCCTAAAGCTCTCCTTGTAGCAGGCGGATTTATGCTGGTATTCTTTATACTGGGTATTACAGGCATTCTTCCTTTACCACCTATACCTTTTTTGCTGTTAGGTGCGGCAGCTATTATAGTAGGCTGGATTCTGAGCAAACATCAGGGAGAAATTGATATAAGTACTCCTGATGCAGCAGCAGGCGGTGCGCCTGCCACTCCCGAACAGGCGGCAGAACAGCAGATAGCAGAGACAAAGGCAGAGGAAGAAGAAGTCAAGAAAAAACCTGAGAATGTTGTACAATTAATGGCGGTTGATCCTATTTCACTTGAAGTTGGACGCGGTCTTCTGGCACTTGTAGACCCCAACCAGGGTGCAAAACTGCTTGACCGTGTTACTTCTATAAGAAGACATATAGCTCTTGAAATGGGTATTGTAGTTCCCGGAGTTCGTTTCAGAGATAATTTGCAGTTGAAACCAAACGGTTATGTGGTAAAAATCAAGGATATAGAAGTAGCTGCAGGAGAAGTTATAATAAACAAATTTCTTGCCATAGGCCCTGAAAACCATTTGAAATCTCTTAAAGGCCCGAGATGTTTCGATCCTACCTATGGTATGCCTGCAGTATGGATTACGGCAGACCAGCGCGGTGAAGCAGAACGTGTGGGATGTATGATCTTCGATCCTGTCAGTGTTATGGCAACACAGATTACAGAAGTCATACGCACCCATGGAGGTGAACTCCTGGGACGTCAGGAAGTGGCAGCTCTTTTGGAAACAGTTAAAAAGAGCCATCCTGCAGTCGTAAAAGAGGTTTATCCGGATCTCTTTACACTGGGTGAAATTCAAAAGGTTCTTCAAAATCTTGTTAAAGAAAAGATATCCATAAGGGATCTTGTAACAGTTCTGGAAACTCTTGGAGATTATGCCCATATTACGAAAGATACTGATATGTTAACAGAATATGTCCGTCAGTCTATGTGCCGTGTTATATGCAGAGAATATCAGAACAATGAAGGTACTGTAACCGTCATAACACTCGATCCGGAACTCGAAAATATTATAGCAGGAGCAGTACAGCGTACTGAATTTGGTTCATTCCTCACACTTGACCCGAATACGGGACAGGTAATACTTACTGCTCTCGGAGAACAGATACAGTCTCTCATGGATAAAGGTATGCAGCCTATAGTACTATGTTCACCACAGGTGAGACTCTATTTGAGGAGACTTACGGAAAGACCTTTCCCGAATTTAGTGGTTCTTTCTTACAATGAAATAGCTCCGAAGGTAAATGTAAATTCTGTAGGACTTGTTACATTACCTATGGGTTAGGTTATATTAGATATGTTTTATAGAATCGTGGCGGGAAACTTTGTCTCCTTGCAGGACTTGTGACATTATTTGCGGGATAGGTTATATGTGTAGATATGTTTTATAGAATAATCGTGCCGGGAAACTTTGTCTTCTTGCAGGCGGGGTCATTGACTAAAGCGTCTCTATATATGTTTAAGTTTTTCTCCTATGGAAAGCATCAATTCATTACCTGAAACAGCATTTTTCTTACTGGAAAAGGAATAGGTAGGATCTTCCGTATCCATAAATTTAATAATTTCTTCTACACTGTTCCGGAAGAAATTCAACATTTTCAAAAAATCCTGATTTAAAGATTTTATTTCTCTATCCTGTATTTCTGAAGCGATTTGTTTATGTGCTGTCTCATCAGTTTTTATCGTATTCACTATTTCTTCCAGAACGATTTTATTTTTATTAAACTGTTCTTTCATGTCTTCTCTGTCTTCTTCCCAGAGAGATAACATATTTTCTCTTAATAATGATATATACTGATAAAAGCTTCGCCCGTTCTGAACAGTTCCGTCTTTATTTCCTGATTGTTCCTCATGAAGTTCTTCTTCCTGTTCTTCTTCCTGTTCTTCTTCCGCTTCAATCAGAACAGTTTCTCTTTTTTCCAGGGTCTTATCCGAGAGTTCTATAATATCTATTTCATCATCCAGTTCAAAATTAACATCTTCGTTTTCCCAGTTTTCTTCTACATAGGTATCAGGTGTTAAAATATTCTCTATTTCTTCATCAGATATAATATCATCAAGTTCTTCTTCCAGTTCGGACATGACTACTTTAATGCCTGTACCATTTTTATTCCCTGAAGTAAATTCCTGTTTCTTTTCTTCTAATGTGCTGTTTTCCAGTTTTTTAAAATATTCGTCAACACTGTTATATATTTCATCTTCTGTAAATTCATCTTCTCCGTATATTTCTTCTACTGCTTCTTTAACTGCTTCTTTAACTGCTTCTTTATCTTTTTTTTCATCTTCTCCGAGTACTTCGTTTAAAATTTCTTCCACTAAATCCTGTAACATAATTCTCCTCCTGCTCTCTGAGGATATTTTAATAAACTCATTGTAAAATATATGTTACATTATATTACATTTCTATATATGAGGCAAGTTTTTTATTTAAAGTGGTAAATAGTGAAGAGTGAAAAGTAATTGATTTCCTATTCTCTTCACTCTTCACTCTTCACTCTTCACTCATTATACAACTTTTTTAGCTGCAGGGAAGGACTTTTTAGTATTTTATAGAACACTATTATTATCTTAAAGGGGATAATTTTATCCGGGAAAGGAGAGGGCAAGTTGTGTCATCTAAGGAAATAAACTCTCAAGCTGAAGAAATATCAAAAAAGAAAGCAGAACCTTCCGGACATATGACGGAATCACGTGAAAATGAAATAAAAAGAATAGGAATAATACAACATCTGACCAGAGTAGGAGAAAGATTGAAGGAACTTTATGAAAAAGCTGACCTGGAAGAAGATGAAAAAGATGATTTATATAATCAATATCAGGAACTCTTAAATAAAGATATTGAAATGATAGAAGAGCAGAAAAAAGTTTATGATGAAGAACTTCCGGAAAATGTAGCAAGTATTACCAGGCCTATTGATGAAAATATGGTAAAGGTTATGACAAAATGCCTTTCTGCAATAGATAATTATATTGAATTTATAGAAGAAAAAGAAAGTATTGATTTAATTTTAAATTCTTTTGATATTTTAAAGGAAACATCTTATCTTCTGGATGAAACGGAAGATATGTTAAGGGTAGTACTTGAATCTGTAGAGACAAAGGGCGGAGTTATTGGAGAAGCATAAGAAGTTTAATAGAATTATTATACCTGATAACAGGTTGATTTTTTTAACGACAGCAACTATGATGAAGTCTGTTATATCATTAATGAAAGGCAGGTGAATATCTGGTCTTAGAAAGAAAGTTTTCAGACCAGATTATAATGGAAGGTTTGGATGTTCATATCGGTTTAACTCCAGAAGAAATGATGACAATTTTTAATCGCATGTATCTGGAAGTATGGAATTATAGCAAAGAAAAAATTAACTGGGAAGAAGAGGATATTACAAGATTACTTCTTGAGGTTTTTGAAGTGGTTATCACCGCTGTAAGAGATGGTGTCATGCTCACAATGTTTGAAAATAATGAAAAAATATATTACGATTTAAAGCAGGCAGGTATAGAAGTAAAGAGATCCGATTATTCTGTCTTTCAAAAAGAGTCTGAAGAAGGAGAAAAACCATCCGGACTGAATGCAGAAGCTTAACCTCTTGAGTTTATGTAATATCATAAGGAAAAAGTTAAAAAGTTAACAAAATTTTAACAAAGATACTCTTTTTAAAAATATTATTTATGTTATACTTATACATAATAGATAATATTTAATCTCTCATTAAGAGGAGGAAGAAACATGATACCAACAGGAATAAATCAGTTCCAGCAGAAAGCTGAATTGAATGCGAGGACAGTTGGTTTTGATAGACAGGCCAGAAAAAGTGAAGCAGAACTTAATACAGAACAAAATGATCAGGTAAGCCTTGGTTCCGGCTCTGAGCTTAATAAAGGGCAATTTCAGATACTGGGCCCTGATGGGAAACCTTATAATCCGAATAAACAGAGTATACTTGGCACTGACGGAAAAGTCTATGACGGAAACGATCAGATAAGCAGTCAGCTGGCCGGACTTGACGGTAAAAGTGCCGAAGCCGCTGTTGAAGGTGCTACAGTTAATCCTTTTGCTGCCCAGCAGACATTTCAACCGCCGAAGAATATAAATATGAATAATCCGAATGTAGTTGCTGCAATGGGTAATCCTGATTTCCAGGAATATTCTAAAGTATCTCCCAGCGCTGCCTCTACATTGCTTCAGCTTGTAGATGCAGGAAAAATTACTCCCGATCAGTTCAAACAGATACTGGAAAAGGATAAAGCCAGAAGAGATGTGGAATTAACCCTGCTCAAACATGAGGAAAGTGAAAGAATAGCAGTAAGAGATGCTTTATACAGTATAGAAGAAATGCGTGCAAAGGCTGAAATGGACAGACTCAAAAAACAGATGGATTTCTTTGAATATATGAATAAAACATGGGCAGATATGAGAAATAAGAGAGCTGCTACCAATTTCTCTATAGCAGAAAGCATATCCAAAACGTTCTACGGCTAAAAATAATTTTTTCAATATTAAGAGGGATAGGCGAAGGTCTATCCCTCTTTTAGTTTGTCGTGACGTATGACGGGGTTTATCTGCACATCACGGATTACGCTTTACGCATTACGAGGTCATTATTTATTGATAGTTGTGAAATTAACTATATTTGATTTCTGAGATGTACTGTGATAATATTGTTCGGATGAATGTGTCGCGGTGAAGGATGAACTGCAATAACCACGCGTCACGCGTCACGCGTCACGCGTTACGAAAAAAAGAGGTATTTACATTGAAATTAGCATTATTATCAGTTACAAGTGAAGAAAATCCCATAAAAAGTTTCGTTCAGAAAATGTGTCCTCCTCTCGGATTTTTTTATATAGAGTCCTATCTGAAAAAATATCTTCCTCAGACAGAGACTTTTATTTCTAGTGATTTAAATAATATCCTGGAATGGAAACCTGATATAATAGGTGTATCGTCTGTAACGGAGAATTTCTCTATTGCCTGCAACCATATTGAAACCCTGAGCAAATCTACCGATGTTCCTATAATTATAGGAGGTGTCCATATATCGCTCCTCCCTGATAACCTGCCGAAAGCATGTTCCCTCGGCGTAATAGGGGAAGGAGAGGAAACAATCCTGGAATTGCTTAAATTATTCACGAAATATAAAAAATTTGAAGAGAGTAAATTGAAAGATATAAAAGGTATTGTTTACAGAGGAAGCGATGGCATTATACACATTACCGAAAAAAGACCATTAATAAAGCCTCTTGATGCAATTCCATGGCCTGAACGTCATTTTATTGATTTGCTAGGTATAACCCATACTATTTCCTCACGGGGATGTCCATACAGGTGTATCTTCTGTTCTACGTCAACCTTCTGGGATTGTTTCCGCGCCCATTCTGCCTCCTATGTAGCAGGAGAAATAAAATCCATTATGGAACATATCTCTCCTCCTCATATAAAATTTTTCGATGATCTCTTTATTGCAGATAAAAATAGAATAAAAGAACTTGCCGATTTTGTCATAAAAGAAAAACTCTGTCCCGAACATGGGTTCAGCTGTTTCGGCAGGGCAGAACTTATGGACAGAGACATGATGGATATGCTGAAAAGAATGGGATTTACCGGTATTGCCATAGGTATGGAATCAGGCTCTCCTGATATATTAAAAAAGCTTAAAGGTAATTCTACAGTAGAAATAAATCAGAGAACCCTTGATTTTTGCAAGGAATATGGTATACATACAACCTGTTCTTTTGTCCTGGGTACTCCGGGAGAGACGGAACATGATCTCAGAAAAACCTATGAATTTATTCTTAAAAATGAACAGAAAATAACAGAAATAGAAATATGTCCCCTCGTTCCTTTCCCTTCGACAGAACTATGGGATTATGCTTTCAATCGCGGCCTTGTAAGTTATGATATGGACTGGGCCCTCCTTGAAGATTATTCTATTTTTACACAATTTAATCCTGATAGTTATATTTATTTAAATGAAGCAATGAGCTTTGATACCTTCAAACATTATTGCCTGAAATTTCTTGAACTTTACCGGCATTTTTTAAATAAAAGTCATGATGTGTACGGAGACATATTCTGTCAGAGAAAAGGAGAGTCACTATAATGGATGTTACATTGATTTTTCCTCCTCACTGGGCACCCTTTCAGCCTTATTTAAGCCTCCCTACCCTTACAGGTTTCTTAAGAAAGGAAGGTTATCATGTAACCCAGAGGGATGTAAATATAGAAGCTATGGATTATTTTACAAGCACCTTCTCTGTTAAAAATATCTATAAAAAAATCAGAGAAAGAGTGAAATTGCTGAAAACCATAGAAAATAGAAGTGAAAAAGAAGAAATGGAATTAGAATGCCTTTCTTTATGTGAACATGGCTATGATGTTACCCGTCAGTCAAGGATTTCAAAGGATATTATGAGAGATGCTTCAAAATTTTTCGATTTCAACTTATATAAGGTTGCTTCCCTTGTCCTCCTTGACGTATATCTTTCCTTTGGCCATTCCAGTTATCCTGCCATAGTAGATTTTTATACCCTTATGGAGGAATATTCTTCTTATTCCACACAGGGCATAATGGATGCTTTAAATAATATGGAACATAATATTTATGCAGAGTTTTTACGAAATGTTACTCTTCCATCATTGAAGGAAAATCCTTCCGATTTTTACGGTATATCCATATCTGCTTTTTCTCAGATGATCCCGGGAATGACTCTTGCAAAACTTATAAAGGAACATATTCCATCTGCCCATGTCTGTCTTGGTGGGAATGTTATTACGAGAATAGGGCCGAGATTGATGCCTTCATCACCTCTCTTTGAATTTTTCGATTCAGCTATTTTATATGAAGGTGAAATACCGCTGGTTGAACTGCTCAGAGCCATAGAGGGAGGCAGGGATTTTAAAGAAGTCCCGAGTATTATATATAAAGATAAAAATGGCACACAGATTTTCAATGAACACTACAGAGAACCTGATGTCAATTCAATTCCTTCTCCGGATTTTTCAGGACTTCCCTTTGAAAAATATCTTTCTCCTTTTAAGATAGGCTCCATTATGTCTGCAAGAGGATGTTACTGGAATAAATGTGCTTTTTGCCAGCACAGATACACCTATCGCGGTAAATACCGTCCCAGGAATATGTCTCTTGTCATAGATGATATGGAGTTACTTAACAGGGAGGGCATTAAATATTTTTCTTTCTGTGATGAAGCAGTACCTCCTGTGAGGCTGAGAGAACTTGCAAAAGGAATTTTAGATCGTAATCTCAATGTTGTATGGGAAGCCTATGCAAGGGTAGAGAAAAGTTTCGATAAAGAACTTGCAGAATTACTTTATAAAGCAGGTTGCAGGAGTCTTGCTTTCGGACTGGAGTCTTCCGTACCAAGGGTTCTGGAACTTATGTGCAAGGGGCACAGGCCTGAAGTTTTCGAACAGGTTCTCAGAGCTTCTTCTGATGCAGGTATATGGAATTATGCCTGGTTCTTTACAGGTTTTCCTTCCGAAACAAAAGATGAAGCAATGAGTACGGCAGATTTTATCATAAAAAATCAGGATATAATTCATTCTGTTACTCTGAATGCGGTGTTCGGACTTGAGGAATATACCGATATCGTGAAATATCCGGAAAAATATTATCTATCAGAGGTGAAAAATGTAGAAGGAAATGACCTGTCCTTTGTTTATGATTATAGTGTAAAATCAGGTCTTTCACCGGAAGAAGCAAGAAAATTATCCCGTGAAATTTATATGAAAATACTGACGGAACACAGACATGGACCTGTTATGGCAAATGTTTCCCGTATACATCAGTTGCTCTATAAAGACCATTACGGAACAAATGACCTGTCGCCATATACGCGTGAGCAGTGACCGGTTACCAGTGACCAGTATTTATATGAAAATGATGAAGTTTGCACCTTCACTGGATGTTGATTTTCATATTTGGTTGTGACCGCTCCGGTCATGTCTGTTAGTTATAATTGTTCAGTATCATTGCGATGCGTTTGTTCACCCGGCGCCTGGCGAACACTTTTCACTTCTCGTTTTTCATTTTTCCCTTTTCACTCTTCACTCGTCACGACTCACCTTAACAAAATATTCTGTATAAGATCTGCTTCTACTTTCTGTGCTTTTTTTATCTGGTAATCCAGGCCATTAAGCTCTGCTTTAAGCCTGTTACTTTCAAGTCTGGCATATAAAACAGGGGAGATAAGTTCTGCAATTCTTTGAAGAAGTATTTTATCCTCTTCTTTATAATCTTCCTCTTTATTTGCCACAGTAAGTATACCTGACGGTTTACCGTTGCGAAATAGTGGAACACTTAACGATCTTTTTATCTGAATATCACCTTCCGATACAGGTGTATTGGAAAAACATGTCTTTCCTTCGAACAGTATTTCTTTTAAACTGTCAGACCAGAGTTCCCTTTTTATAATTATACCATCCGATAAGTGGAGATGATTATTTCTGTCAACATATCCTGTTGTTTTTACCAGGTTGCCATTGCTGTCAATCACACCGAAAAGTCCATAGATACTTTTTAAAGAATTCATCATAGCAGGAAGTACTTTACAGGATATATTTTCACTGGATACTGTAAGAAAAAGACCGGCAATCTGATTTTTTATATATAAATTATTCAGAGATTTTTTTAGCTCTTCTTCTAACAATTTTCTCTCTGTTATATCCTGCATAACACCGAATAAAGCTGTAATTTTATTATCTTTATCATATAGAGGACATGCCCTGGTATTTACATAATGAATTGACCTGTCAGGGAAAATTATTTTCAGATCCATATTATAGGATTCACCGGTATTAACAGCTTTTTTAAAGGCTCTGTCAAACTTTTGCCAGTCATCTTCAAGCATAATATTCATACAATCTTCATAAGAAGGAACGCCTCTTTCTGCCGGACATCCCAGAATATTGAACATTTCATCTGACCAGTCATACATATGATTTTGAATATTATACGACCAGTAGCCGATACGTGATATTTTTTGAGCCATCTCAAGAGTAAATTTGTTTTCCTGCAATGTTTTCTGTGATCTTTTCCTCTGGTTGATTTCTTTCTTCATTTCTTCCAGAGCTTTTTTCTGTTCCTCCGTAAACTCTCTTTCTTTTTTTACTTCTTCCAGGATTCTTTCTGTTTTTTTCCGGAGTTCCTGTTCTTTTTTTATTTCTTCCTCGAGTGTTTCTATCTTTTCTGTCAGTTCTTTCGTAAGCTTTTCGTTGATTTGTTGCATTTCTTCATTAACTTCATGCTTCTCTGTCAGTTCTTTCTTAAATTTTGCTCTTTCTTCACAAATAGTGTTGTTCAGCTCCAGCAAAAGTTCTATTTTTTTATCCATTTCTTCCTGAAAATTTTTTCTTTCAGAAGTAATAGTTGTTTTCAATTCTGCTGTAAGTTCTTTTTCTTTTTTCAGTGCTGTTATAAGTTCCTTTTCCTTGTTCAGTTCTTCATAGAGCTTTTCTACTCCTGATGCAAGGTCTTTTTTTAATTCTTCCGAGAGTTCTTTTTCTTTTCTTCCCTGTTCCCGGAGTTTCTCCACTTCTCCTTCGAGTTGTTTTTGCAATTCTTCCCACTGTTCTTTTTGTTTTCTTCCTTCTTCCCGAAGTTTCTCCAGTTCTCCTTCGTCCCGTACCTTTTCTATCTCTCTTTCGAGTTGTTTTTTCAATTCTTCCCACTGTGCTTTTTCTTTTTTACTTTTTTTTTGAAGTTTCTCTATTTCTCCTGAGAGTTGTTTTTTCAATTCTTTCGACAATTCTTTTTCTTTCTTAGCCTTTTCCTGAAGTTTTGCTCTTTCTCCTTCGAACTGTTTTTTCAATTCTTCCGACCGCGCTTTTTCTTTCTCAAGTTCTTGCTGAAGTTTTTCTACTTTTCCTTCGAGCTGTTTTTTTAATTCTTCCGACTGCGCTTTTTCTTTCCCAAGTTCTTGCTGAAGTTTTTCTATTTCTCCTTCGAGCTGTTTTTTCAATTCTTCCGATCGTTGTTTTTCTTTTTTTACCTTTTCATGAAGTTTCTCCACTTCTCCTGAGAGTTCTTTTTTTAATTCTTCTGACAGCTCTTTTTCCTGTTTCATTTCTTCCTGAAGTTTTTCTAATTCCTCTGAGAACTCTTTTTCTTGAAGATTTTTTCTTTTGCTGGAATCTTCTATTTCGTTATATTCACTCATATCCGAAAAATAGCAGATTATTCCTTCACGAGAGCCTTTGCTATTCTTAATCGATGATACTGATAGATTGGAGTGGAATGTTTCTCCTGATTTTTTTTTCATCTCTACCTTCAGGTTACGGATATTTTTTTCACCGGAAGTTATATAGTTTTCCAGGAAATCTCTATCTTTATTATCATAAAAAATAGAAAAATGCTTTCCTATTACTTCTTCCTGTTTATATCCGGTAATAGTTTCAGCACTTTTATTCCATCCTGTTATATATCCGTCAGAACCGGCAGATATAATTCCGTCATGTATCTCTTCCAGAATCTGTTTTTGCATCTTCAGTTTTTCAAGGTAGTTACCTCCGCTTATTCCCGATGTATCAGCTCCTTCTTTTATGGACTGTACTTCGGTAATTCTTCTTTTCAGTTCTTTTAATTCATCAATAATTTCAATTTTAATTTTTTCTTTTTCTTGCATAATATTTCTCCATTTAAATCAGATTTTTCACATACGACCATAGTGAATTGTAAATAGATCCAGAAATTCATCTGAATAAGAGGTGGCATCACTGTAACATGTGAAATCGTTGCCAAAAGTATTACAGAACAGTTCATGCCACTGGGTACGGAGCAAGTGATAATCACTTCTCTTTCCTCTCGATTATTTCGCTGGTTGATAAAAAAAGCATAAAAATACCTTCTCTTTCTTTAATACGAATCTTAATGAGGTTTCTTATTTGATTCTTATAAATCCTGATTGATTACTGCTGTGAGTTAAATGCTTCTTTATATTTTAAGTTAATTTTGACACAATTACAAGTTAATTTATAAAGGAAATTTTAAGAATTTACATTTACTGAGGTGAGCATAAATAATACATATATGCTCACCTCAGTAATATTATCCCGGAAATTAACAAGAAGGGAAAGAGGCATATTAAAAGAATTATAAATCAATAACAACCGGTCGTTGGTTATAAAAAAGGAGTCTGTCTATGAAAATACTGCTTGTTGATGTTCATAAAGGTGTGGAAGTATGGAACTCTCTGGGGGTCGGCTATTTATCTTCCTATTTAAGTGCCGGAGGTCATGAAGTAGATATAGAGGTTCTTCATTTCGGAACAGATTTAGATTCTTTTGTTAATATGTTAAAAGAACGGAATTATCGGATAATCGGCTTCTCTGCTTCCTATTATGTCGTTCTTGATCTTGCTCTTGGCGTAATAAAAAAGATAAAAGATGAAGGTATAACATCTCATATTATTATGGGAGGTCATACCCCTACCAGTTGTTTTGACCTTATTATGGATACATTTCCTTATGTGGATACGATTTCACTCGGAGAAAGTGAAGAAACACTTATTGAATTTATAGAAAAATTTTACCAACCGGAGAAATGGGAGGAAATAAAGGGACTGGCTTTTAGAAGGGAAGGAAAAATTATAGAAAATGCTCCGAGACTTTTGATTGAAGATCTCAATTCTTTACCTTATCCTCACAGAAAACAGTTTATAACAGGAGAACTTCCGGCGCCTGCCTCTGCCCTTAAAGACACTATGGATTATGTTTTAAAAAGGCGAATGATGGTAACTTCAAGCAGAGGATGTTACGGCAGATGTTCTTTCTGCAGTGTCTATCATTTTTATAACCTGAATGTCCGCAGAGGCAGGACTGTAGAAAATGTTGTCTCAGAAATAGAAGAACTTGTAAAAAAATATGATGTAAAGGTTATTGCTTTCAATGATGATAATTTCTTTATACCGGGCGATAAAGAAAAGACCTGGTATTATGATTTTGCCGATGAACTGGAGAGAAGAAATATTCATATTATATTTAATTTCCAGTGCAGGCCAAACGATGTGGATTACAATCTTTTTAAGAGACTTAAAGAAGTTGGACTTCATAATGTTTTTGTAGGTACAGAATCCTTTATTCTAAGAACTCTGAGGCTTTTCCGCAAGGGAGTAACGCCCCAGGATAATCTGAAAGCAGTAGAAACGTTAAGTAAAGTAGATATGGATTATCAGGTGGGTATGATAGTATTTGAACCTTTTACGACCTTTGATGAAGTAAAAGAGAGTATGTCCATTATTTCATCTCTTTATGATAAATACGGTTATTCTTCCCCTCTATGGATTGATAGATTAAGGGTCTATCACGGGACGAAAATTCAGAAAATGCTTGAAAGTAAAGGCAGACTGGAAGGAGTATTCCCTTATTATTCCTACAGCATAGAAGATGAAAAAGCAGAAATTCTCTCCAGAATTCTCATCAATGGCGTGTCTTCTTTTACTACTACGGAACAGGACTCTATGCTGGCACCCCAGGCAGGTAATCTGAATTTTCTCTGGGGTATGAGTTATTTAAAAGATTTACCTGATACAGGTCATATAAAATATTTACCACGGGAAATAGTGAAAACTCTGTCAGTGGAAACAGGAAAATTTTTTCTTAATTTAATCTATGAAGTAATTTCTCATATAGAGAATCTTTCGATTGTCTCAGACAGCGAAATAGATAACATGACTGACATGGTGAAAGAAAAATATGGTAAAGAAAATGACAGGATAATGAATATTATATTGAAAGAGTTGATTACTGCGTGATGCGTAAGGCGTAAACGTTGAATTTACGTGTCACCCGTCACGACTATATGTTTGATAAAGATAAAAATCCTATTTTATTCATTACAACAGGATACAGCCTGGGGAAAGAAGGTCCACGAACGAATTCCGCCCAGTTAGGCCATCTCTCCATGGCAACAATTCTCAATGAAAAAGGTTACAGAGTAAAACTTCTGTCAAGTGATTACATTGAACCTGACGAATTGCTTCATACCATAGATAAAGAAAAAATCTCTATAGTCTGTTTTTATACGACTACAGAAGATATTTTCAGGGTTATCGATCTTACGTTACATATAAAGAAATATTCCCCTGTGACCGTTGTACTGCTTGGAGGCCCTCATGTATCCATATCGCAGAAAGATAAAGATCTGGAAGTTTTAATGAAATGTCCTGCTGACATGGCAGTAAGGGGAGAGGGAGAATATATTCTTCCGGCCCTTGTAGAATATTATTACAATGGTGAAGGAAATCTTTCGGAGATAAAAGGTATTACCTGGAGAGACGGACATGAAATTAAAAGAAATCCCGATGCTCCGCTTATTGAAAATCTTGATGAATTGCCTGTACCCAGAAGGGAATTACTTGAACCTGATACCCTTATGCTGGAACGAGCTTTCCCCAGGATTTTGACAGGAAGAGGCTGTCCTTTTAACTGTGCTTTCTGTTTTGACGGTATGTTCGGACATCGTTACAGAGTAAGGAGTGTTGACCATGTCATGGCAGAAGTAGATTATATTTTGAATACATGTCATGGAAGGGTTCTTACCTTTATCGATAATACCTTCACTATTTCCCCTCAAAGAGTATCAGCCTTCTGTAAAGCTTTAAGAGATAGGAGGGAGAGAGGTTATGATTTTGTATGGAGCTGTCTCGGAAGGGTAAATGTATTATACAAAAATCTTTCTCTTATTGATGAAATGGTAGATGCCGGTCTTATATTTCTGCAGCTCGGTGTGGAAAGCGGTCATGCCGGTGTCCTTAAAGCTTACGATAAAAAAATAACTCATGACCAGATAAGAGAGGTTTTTTCATACTGTGACAAAGCAGGTGTTTCGTCTGTACTTTTTAATACCATTCTGGGAGGGCCTTTCGAATCTCCTGAGACTTACAGAAAAAGCCTGGATTTTGCCATAGAACTTCTCGGGCTTGCCCCGGGAAGAGCTTTCTGTACCGGGTCTATGATGCTTTCTCCCTATCCTATGACAGATATAGCGGAAAATCCTGAAAAATACGGTCTTAAGATCATAGACGGAGAATTTAAAAGAGGTCTTTCCGTTCAAAAAGTTCCCTTTACCGAGTCAGAACATTTTGATAAATATGAACTGGTAAGATTGCTTTATCGTTTTGAAGCAGAAATAAAAGAGGCCATGAGAAAACTTTTTCCTTCCATACCCAGACGTACAGTAATGCAGCATTTTGAAATAAGCCATAGATACGGAACAGTGAGCCTCTGGCTTGATGTGATGAAACTGGATCCCGGTATAAAGGTTTTTTATAATCTTTTAAAATATAATCTTTATAGAGATTACTATGATATACCGGTAGAAGATATTCTGGACTGGAAGCCTCTCAGGACATATGAACTTATGTATAATGAAGATAACCGATGTTTTATAAAAAGAGCTGACGGAACTCCGGTTATTATGAATGATTTTGAATCATGTTTTTACGAATACAGCGGAGGAAAACTTTCATTACGAAATATAATAGAAGAAATTAAAAATAGATTTAATATACGGGGTGACAGAATCCTGAAAAAGGCAATTTTATTTTCCCGCAAGATGGCAGATTTATTTGCACTTATATGGTCCAGGGTTTAGATTTTTCATTGAAATTATTACACAAAAAAATTTTATTAAAAAATTAAAAAATTAAAGAAGGAAATTTTTAAAATATATCGAATACCTCCAATTAACTATAGCTTTCGTTTTGCGAAAACATAAAATCTTACAAAAATTCAAATTATAAAAGCATATCAAAAAAGATTAAAAAAATCTAATCAGATACAAAATTAAGTGAATTTTATATTAATTCCTCTAATATTTCGCTTGAAATGACGTAAATGACGTATCTGTATGTTAAGATCTGACCTGCCAGAGGGAAAAGATTCTGCTATGTGTGAATTTCGTTTTAAATGTTGAAAGGAGATGGAAATGAGTTTTTTATCCAAAAAGATTGAACAGACTCTGTTTGTAATGGCTGTTATGGCCATTTTGTTTTCTACAGCTTCTTATGCCATTGCCGGAAATTATGTGGTGAAATCGGGCGATAGTTTATCCGGTATAGCAAATTCGGTAGGACTTACTTCAGAGGAACTGGCAGCTGCAAATGGTATTTCCAGAGACAGGGTGCTTATGCCGGGAGATGTTCTTTATATTCCTTCACAGGGAAGTTCCGGAGGCGAAAGTTATTATGTAATAACTGCCAGTGATGTAAATCTCAGATCCGGCCCATCCAGACAGGATGGAGTTCTCTGTGCTCTCAACAAAGGAGAAAAAATAAAAATTATTGAAGATAGAGGGCAGTGGTGTTATATAAGACTTTCAGACGGTTATGAAGGATGGGTTATGGGTGATTATATCGGATACGCTTCGTCGTCTTCGTCATCCTCATCGTCTTCGTCGTCTTCATCGTCTTCATCGGTTCCCTACACGCCTCAGAAGTATATAACGAAAAGCTATGTATGTTCCGACAGTGTAAATGTGAGAAAAAAACCTTCGTTTAATGCAGGTATTCTCTTTACTGCCAGTATATATCAGACTGTTTATGTGCTTAACTGGAGAGGTGACTGGATCTATGTTGCCTTCAATAACGGCACAAAGGCATGGGTGTACTATGATTATGTAGCATGTTATCATGGTCAGCCCAGTCTGGAGAAAAACGAAACAAAAACTGCAAAGAAAACCACACAGGTAGCTTCAAATACAACTACAACTAAAACCTCAGGTTCTACTTCACAGAATACAAAAAATGCCATTTATTATTCAAATCAGAATAATCATTATACAACACTTTCTTCAAGAGGATCCGGCCTTTCTGCAAGTATTGTACAGTTAGCCTATAGTTTCCTTGGAACCCCCTATGTATGGGGAGGAACAACGCCAAGAGGTTTTGACTGTTCCGGTTTTGTTCAGACAATTTTTGCCCTGAACGGCATAAAGCTCTTGAGGATGGCAGACGAACAGTTTACCCAGGGAACTCCTGTAAACAGAGATGAACTTCGTATAGGAGATCTCGTGTTTTTCACAACCTATACATCGGGTGCATCTCATGTTGGCATATATATAGGAGACTCCAGTTTTATACATGCTTCTTCTTCAGGAGGTTGTGTGAAGATAAGTAGCCTTGAAGAAGATTATTATAAAGCAAGATTTCTCGGAGGAAGACGCTTCTTTTAACCGTAGATTTTCAGGATTAGAGGATTACCGGGATTATTCGTCCCGGTAATTTTTTTGTATGGAGTAATGAGATTAAACAGGAGTTACGCATTTTGTCATTGCGAGGAGCGTAACGACGAAGCAATCCCATTAGGGATTGCTTCGCTTCGCTCGCAATGACCTGGTTTCCCTGTGTTTTGTGCGTAACTCCTGTTTAAACTGGACGTTCCATAAATAGAAGGCGTTGTTCCCGTCACGCGTTACGCTTTACGCATCACGATTCTTTATATCTTGAGCCATATGATTGCATAAAGATTATCCATTTTTTTATAGAAATCTATCATCTTATCAGCAAGGTCTTTTTTATCCAATCCTGATTTCTCAGACAGAATATTCACTATTTCTCTGAAGGCCAGTTTACCTGAACTGTATTTGTAAAATTCCGTTTCCTCTTCGGAAAGTGTTATTTTCCCTGTTATTCTGTCCATAACTGCCTGTCTTCCGCTGTATTCCAGTGCATAAGTTCTCTGGGGACACCATCTGTCGATCTGTTCTTCTTCTATTTCACTGAATCCCCTGTATAGTTTATAATCTTTCAGATTAAAATAGGTTTTTATACCTTTATCCGATGAAAGGATGGTATACCAGGGGGTTTTAATGCCGTAACATGTCATGGTAAAATGTTCTTCTATCTGTTTTGATGTTAAATTCTCGATCTCTGACAGCATCATTCTGTAAAGTTCGCCTTCAAACCTGAGTCTTGCCTTCTGTATGTCATATTTATTCATTTTTTCACTTTCCATAAATACAACATCTTCTGTCTGACCGTCTTTAAAAGAAGGATCTATTATGGTAAGCCCGAAACGTTCAGGTTCTTTATGGATGAGTGTGCCCGGATATGGTGTAAGGAGGCTATGGTTGCAGATCAATCTTCCTGGCGCAATTTTTATGAGCTTTCTTACGAAATCTGTCGTGTTTTTTATTTTTTCTTCTGTTTCGAAGGGGCCTCCTATTATTACATTGATTGATATTGAGAAAATATCAGCTTCCACACAGGCTTTTATTATTTTTTCTATCTGTTCCAGAGTGATTTTTTTATTATACAGATCGAGTATGTCCTGGTTTCCGCTTTCCACACCTATTTGAAGTATTGCAAGGCCTGCTTCCCTCATTTTTTTCAGTAAATGAAGTCTTTTTTCTAAAATATCTACCCTTGCCTCACAGAACCAGTAGAAAAGATATTTCTTTTCCCTTAAATCTTTAATAACAGAACATATCTGTTCCATTCTTTCACTGTTTACTATGAATATATCATCAACAAATTTTATATATTTAACATTCCAGCTATTTACAAGGAGTTCTATTTCTTTTATCACATGACCGGCACTTCTCATGCGATATTCTCCTCCTCCGAAACTTTCGTAACAGAAGGCACATTTAAAGGGACATCCTCTTCCTGTTATTATATTTGGGAAAGAGTGGTTGAAATCTGCCATTTCCCCTTCCAGCATATGCCAGTCAGGCACAGGCAGTTCATCGAGATTTTTAATAAATTCCCTGTCAGGATTTTTTATGATTTCATCTCCCTTTCTCCAGGTTATTCCCTTTATATCCTGAAGAGAGCCTTTCTGCTCATAAAAATATTCTGCCACTTCCAGAAAAGTATACTCTCCTTCATGTCTTATTATTAAATCTGCCCTGCAATTTTCCAGGCTTTCCCTGTCCATGACCGTAGCATGAGGCCCTCCGAGTAAGACAGGCATAGATGGGAATTGCTCTTTTATTCTATTTACCAGGGCAGTTACTCTGTAGATAGTGTTGGTTATACAGTAAAAACCTGCCATGCCGTAATTACCTTCCCTGATAAATTTCATAAAATCATCAGGATCAGGGAAGAGATTTGAATAGAGTTTTACCCCGTACCCTTTCTTCGTGAGCAGTGTTCCCAGGTAAAGCTGGCCTAGCTGCAGATTTTTCGTCCCGGAATCCTTTTCGTCTCCCGTACTGTATCCGATATATACAAGTAATATTTTGTTGGTATTTTTATTCATAATTTATCTCCTTTACAGTCGTAATGCGTGATGCGTAATGCGTGATGCGCGTTTTACCGGTACAGGGCGAATACGGTGGTTCGCCCCTGCTCACTCACTCTTCACCATTCACTTCTCATGACTCACGATTTACGACTCACTTTTCACTACTCACGACTCACGGCTCATTTTTCCATTCTGTGATGAGTCTCACATCAATAAAACTTAATATGGGCTAAAATATTTACTGATAATCTGTAACCGTGTTACGCATCACGCATTACGCGTAACGCGTCACTGGTCACGATTTAATAATTCTTCTTTTCATAGAGAATACCTTCTCTTCTCTTTATTAAAGAAGGATTTGCCCGGACATCGGAGAATATAGTTGATGCCGGAAATTTTTATGTATTTTGTCGGAGGATGGCTATGAAAAAGATAAAAGTACTTATTATGGGAGCGGCAGGAAGAGATTTCCATAATTTTAATGTATACTTCAGAAATAATGATTCCTATGAAGTTATTGCATTTACAGCAGCACAGATTCCAAATATAGATGACAGAAAATACCCTTCCGTACTGGCAGGGCCACTTTATCCAGAAGGTATCCCTATCTACCCTGAAGGAGATCTGGAAAGATTGATAAAGGAACATCATGTAGAGCAGGTTATATTCTCTTACAGTGATATAGCACATGCAGATCTTATGCATAAAGCATCGACTGTTCTTGCCTGCGGTGCAGATTTCAGGCTTCTGGGACCACTTCATACAATGATAAAGGCGTCTGTTCCTATTATAAGTGTATGTGCCGTTCGAACAGGTGTTGGAAAGAGCCAGACTACGAGGAAAGTATGTAAAGTGCTCAGAGGACTCGGATACAGGGTAGTGGCTATAAGACACCCCATGCCTTACGGTGATTTAAGTAAACAGATATGGCAGAGATTTGCCACACTTGACGATCTGGACAAATATGAATGTACGATTGAAGAGCGGGAAGAATATGCTCCACATATAGAAGAAGGCATTATAGTTTATGCAGGTGTGGATTACGGGAAGATCCTTGAGGAAGCACAGAAGGAAGCAGATGTGATTATCTGGGACGGAGGAAATAATGATTTTTCCTTTTATAAACCGGATTTTTCCATTGTCCTTGTAGACCCTCACAGACCGGGCAATGAACTGTCCTATTATCCGGGAGAAGTAAATTTAAGATCTGCCGATCTTGTTATAATAAATAAAGTGGATACTGTAAAAGAAGAGAATGTGCTTTTTGTAAGAAAAAATATAGAAAAAGCCAATCCTTCCGCCAGAATTATGGAAGGTCTTTCTCCCATTACAGTGGATGATTATAAGAGTTTAAAACATGACAGGGTTCTTGTAGTGGAAGACGGGCCCACCCTTACCCATGGCAATATGACCTATGGTGCGGCTTTTATCGCGGCAAGGGATATTCTGAAGGCAAAAGAAATAGTTGACCCGAGGCCATGTGCGGCAGGTTCTATTAAAGAAGTCTACAGCCGTTACAGCCATCTTGATAAGATCTTACCTGCCATGGGCTATGGAAAAGAACAGATGAAAGAACTGGAAGATACTATAAATAAGACAGACTGTGATCTCGTTTTGCTTGGAACACCCGTTGACCTGAGAAGATTTCTGAATATAAATAAACGTGCCGTAAGGATAAAATATGAACTGGTGGAAAAAGGTAAACCGGATCTTTTAGAGATTTTAAAAGAGCTTATGGAGAAAGTGAAAAAAGTGAACCGTGAGCCGTGAAGAGTGAGCAGTAGGGGCGACCACTGTGGTCGCCCGGTACCGGTGAAAACGCGCATCACGCATCACGCATCACGCATCACGATTAAAAAAAGGATGTCATAAATGGAACCACATGTAGATGCTTTTGAAAGAACAAAACCTGCTATAGTATCTCCCTCTTTATCGGGAGGCATTGTAAAACTGAGAACCCTTATTGTAGTGTCTCTCTTTTCCTCCCTTTCTTTATTATTGATGTACACAATAGAATTTCCTTTAATACCTGCTTTCCCGATGCTTAAATATGATCCCGGTGATATACCTGCTTTAATAGCAGGCTTTGCCATAAATACATCTGCCGGTATATATGTTCTTCTGTTGAAGAATTTTCTTTATCTCTTAAGCGGCGGAGGACTTTCGACCTTTGCCATAGGACCTCTTATGAATCTTGCAGCAGGATCTATTATGGTATTTGTATCTACAAAGATATATTGTTTAAAACCATGTAAGACCTATGCCATAGCAGGTCTTATAGCAGGTACAATCGCTATGACTCTCTTTATGTTGCCTGCCAATTATCTGATCCTGACAGTTCTGCCTTTTATACTCCCTCAACTGGGAAAAATTTTATCTATGGACAGAGCACTGATTTTTTTATTTACAGGCACACTGCCATTTAATATACTTAAAGGTACTATTACATCGGTCTTTACTTTTTTTCTATATAAGAAAATCAGTAATTTTATTAAAAAATAAGTATAATGCGTGCTATGGAATTACTCGCCGAATGTCGTAGATTTTTATGAAAAAGTGAGTAGTGAAGAGTGATGAAAAATCAGTAATCACTGGTAAGTGGTTACTGTTCACTGTTCCAGAGGAATCATTGACCGATAAGTTTAAGTATCACACAGATAGTTTCAATGATAAAGATTTTCTTCTGTCTGACGAGAAATATCTCAATGATTTGATTCTCTCATCTTCTTCTGAGATTAAACAGCTTGTATCTGAAGAAAACTGGTTCTTCTGGAATGAAAAGAATAAGATAGAGGAAGCACTGTTAAAAGATCCTTATAACATTGATCTGAATGCCAAGGCTCACGCCTTCGACATTGCTATTATAAACAGGATCTGTATATTAAAAGCTCTCTATACACCCGGTTCTTCCATATTAAATATCAATCATGCTTTCAGACTTTCTTCACGGGAAATTATGATACGGGAACTTATAAAACCTCTGGACAGGAAAGTCATGGAAGAAATGGGCTCACCTCTTGATTTCTTCGGGAGAGGCACTGTATCGACATATGCAAAAGAAGTAGGTCATATGAACTGTATATGTGTACAGGAACATGATCAGTCTCTTTATTACTGGCTTAAGGCCAGAGAGGAAGGTTTACTTTCTTCTTCTCATATACTGCTCCATATTGATGCACACAGTGATATGACCCTCATATCACCGGAAGAACTTGGCGTGTTAAAAAATATAACAAAGAGTGATGAATTAAAAAATTATATAGCTTCCTTTTATTCAGGCGCTAATAATCTTATAACCCCTGTAAATCTTACATCTTTTATTCATTATGCTGTTTTCTGTGGCCTTGTAAGGGAGATATTCTGGGTTTATCCCGATCCTGATTATTGTAAATACAGGCTCCCTGCAAATCTGGATCGTAATTTTCTTCTTGACATAGAAGGTGCACAAAATTTCTCTCTTCAGAACGGCCATATAATATGTCAGTGGGAAGGTATTAAAGTGCATATAATAAGATTGTCAGAACTTCCTGTTTTTACGGAAGACGTAATACTTGATATTGATATGGATTTTTTTCTCAATGGAGCATCTGCCGATGGTCAGTCAGGATGCAGGGGCTATAGAATCAGAAACAGGGAAGATACAGACTCATGGCAGAAACTGGTATCTCATAAGTTGAAAATTGGTAATTTGAAGCCGTGGATAGGTACTGAAGCATTTACATCTATAATAAAATCGAAACATATTTTCTCACCTCTTACCACTTTATGTTTATCTCCTTTTTTTATCCCTGAAGAATGGCATTTTTTAATCAATATATTGATAAAAGAATTATCTGTGACGGATCAAGAAAAAGTATTTTTTAAGAAAAATTTTTAAAAGGATTTTTAAAAAAAAAAACGAATAATCACTTCATATTATTTTTAATTTATTCAGGAAGAGGTGGTTTTATGGATCGAATGATTCCAAAAGAATTCAGAGAAAAATTTGCACAGGCTAAAGAAGAACTTACTCGTTCACCACAGGTAAATGAATTAATTAAGATTTGTAAAGACGTAGAGGAGGGTAAAGCAGAAGCAGAAGTATTAAAAGGACAGCTTGATGTCCTTTATGATGTCCATGAAGCCCTTGTAGTTGCATATGAAGCTCTTGCTCCGACACAGCCTAGAACAGAAGTCTTCGCAGAAAAAGGTAAGAAAATGAGAGCTGCTTTTGACGAATTAAAAGAAGGTCTCGATGACATTTCTCTTTATCTGGAAGAACAGGATATTGAACATATTCATTCCGGTCTGGATTTAGTAAAAAAGGCAATAGATACAATAACTGAAGCCTCTGACGCTCTGAAAAAAGACGAAGAATCTGTTGAAATTTTATCTCATTCCCCTCCTGTAAATGAACTGCTCAGAATCGGAAAAGGTTTTCTGGCAGGAGAATATCAGAAGGTTGATGTCTTAAGAAGGTATGAAGTAGTAGAATCATTATATGCAGAGACGTCTTCTAATATAGAAAAAATAAGTCAGATGCCACCTGATACAAAGGCCATGGAAGAACAGCTTCCTCTCATACAGGAAGCCCTTAAAATGTTCAGAGAAGGCCTTGATGATTTGAAGGAATATTTTGCTACTGTTGATAAAGAACCGGAAAAAGAAGGGGAAGGAGAAGAACCTGATCTGGAAGAATTGCTTAAAGGCGGACTTGCCCGTGTTCAGGAAGCCTCAAAGAGGATTTACGATGCACAGGTTGCCATAAAAGAAGGCATAGATAAAGCCATGGAAGAAGATACAAAGAAAACCGAATGGCAGGCAAAATTTATGGGCAAGACTCCCGGCGGGCCCGATGTTGGCGGAGGCCTTGATATCAAAGTAGGAGAAACTCCTGCTGCACCTCCTCCTGAAGAAGAATTGCCAAAACTTCTTGTCCCACCGAACTATAAAAAAGTATATGATGCTGCATGGGCTGTTTCCAAAGATGAAATATCTGGAGATGAATTTCTTAAAACAGTGGAATGGCTTGCTGGAACAGTAAAGAAAAATATGGCAGATCTGCCCAAACTTGTAAAACCTGAAAATCTTTCTGAAGAAGAAGAAAAACTTTTTGATGACAGTAAAAAGAGCCTGGTAGAAGGTATGGAAAATACCCTTGCCGGACTTGATGAACTGAAAAAATATCTTGATGATAAAGATGTTTCTCATCTGGAATCAGGTCTGAATACTATTATGGTAGCAGGAGATATGCTCTATAAGATTCAGGTAATAGGTGATGAAGTATCAAAGAAGATGCAGGAAGCTAAAAAGAAAAAGTAATTTAGAACTATCAGCTATCAGCTATCAGCTATCAGCTGAATAGAGTAATTTTGGAAACAGGAGCGATCCCAGGTCGCTCCTCTTGTTTATATAGCAATAACATAACTGTGAAAGCTGAAGAGTTGACTGCTGATTGCTAACAATGAAAGGAGACATATATTATGGCCGTTGTTATTACAGGTAAAAATTTAACCATCGAAGATGTATATAATGTGGCAGTCCGTAATGAAAAAATAGAACTTCATCCAGATGCCATGGAAAAGGTAAAAACATGCCGTGATTTTCTCGAAGAAAAACTTGTCCAGAAAGAGATTATGTACGGCACAAATACAGGTATAGGAGAATTCTCGGAAATAGTCCTGAATGATGAACAGGTGCAGAAATTTCAGAAATATCTTATTTACAATCATGCTGCCGGTATAGGTGAACCTGCGCCGAAAGCCCATGTAAGAGCAGCTATGTTAAGTCGTATTAATGTTCTTTCCAAAGGCTGTTCCGGCTGCAGACCCGAGATAGTACAGACCTATGTAGATATGCTCAATAAAGGTCTTACTCCCGTAATGTGTGTAAAAGGCAGTGTAGGTGCCTGCGGAGATCTTTCTCCTATGAGCCAGATTGCCCTTACTCTTATGGGCGAAGGTGAAATATTTTACAATGATCAGAGATTACCTGCTGCTAAAGCTATGGAAATGGCCGGTATCCCTGTTCCCGGTCTTAAAGCACGGGACGGACTTGCTGCAATAAACGGCAGTAATGTTATAACAGGTATGGGGGCAATTGAAATATATGAAATAGAACGATGGATTAAACAGGCTGAAATCGCTGCAGCTATGACACTTGAAGCTCTCAAAGCAAATATGAAACCTTATGATGTAAGACTTCACAGCCTTCGTGGTTTCCAGGGAGCCATTACATCTGCGGAAAATATTAAAAAGGTTATTGAAGGCTCTGATTTACTAGGAAAAGTAAAAGTCAAGGTTCAGGATGCCTACAGTATGAGATCTACCCCGCAGGTTATAGGTGCTGCAAGGGATCATCTCCGTTATGCCAGACAGCAGTTTGAAATAGAACTGAACGGCGTGGGTGATAACCCCATATTTATCCCGGGAGATAAAGTAGTTCTTACAGGAGCAAATTTCCAGGGAACTCCAATAAGTCTTCCTCTTGATATGGTAGGAGCTTCTGTTACAATGGTTTCTGTTCTTTCCGAAAGACGTCTTAACAGACTCCTTAACCCGGCTCTGAGTGTAGGATTACCGGAGTTTCTTACAAAAGGTGCCGGTATGTTTTCCGGCATGATGCTCAGCCAGTATACCGCAGATATGATGATTGTAGAACAGCGTATACTGTCAATGCCTGCATGCGTTCAATCAATACCTGCAGCAGCAGATCAGGAAGATTTTGTAAGCATGGGCATGAATACTGCCCTTAAGACACGGCAGATTATTGATAATGCCTATGGTATTCTCGGTATTGAATTTATGGCTGCAGCCCAGGCATTGGATTTCAGAGATTATAAAGTCGGTAAAGGTACACAGGCGGCAAGAGATTTTATCAGAAAACATGTAGAACATCTTGATGAAGACAGACCTCTTTACAGTGATCACAATACAATGACAGAACTTGTAAAAACCAGAGGAATTCTTCATGCTGTTGAAGAAGCTATAGGAGTGCTTAAAACTTATTAAATCGTAATGTGTGATGCGTAATGCGTAATGCGGTGATAACCCGTCACGCGTCACGCGTCACGCGTCACGCGTCACGTAATTAAAAGGGAGGTGTATCTATGGATCTTACAGGTCATTTTGTTGAACTTATTACAAGAACATCTACAGATCTTCCTTCCGATGTGGAAGATAAATTAAAAAAACAGACGGAACTGGAAGTCGATGGTTCTCCTGCTAAAGCCACTTTAAAAACAATCCTTCAGAATGTCTCTATGGCCAGAGAAGAAAAACTTCCCATATGTCAGGACACAGGTGCCCTGGTATTTTATATAAATTATCCTCCTTCTCTTTATAAAGAACAGGATTTTACCGGGCCGGTTTTTAAAGCCACAGAGATTGTAACGGAAAAATCACTCCTCAGACCCAATGCAGTCCATGCCGTTACAGGAAAAAATTCCGGTAATAATACAGGTGTCGGGGCGCCGTGGATAAATTTTCATCAGTGGGACAGAAATTATGCGGAAGTAAAACTGTTACTTAAAGGGGGAGGCAGCGAAAACTGCGGTATTCAATATAAACTTCCCGATGATGACCTTGGTGCAGGAAGAAACATGGCAGGCGTAAAGAAATGTGTTATTGATGCAGCAGTCCGTGCCCAGGGAGAAGGGTGTGCTCCCGGTATTATAGGTCTCTGTATCGGCGGTAACCGTGACAGCGGTTATAAAATATCCAAAGAAATGCTTTTTCGAAAACTGAATGACGTCAACCCTGAGCCGTTACTCAGAGAACTTGAAGAAGACCTTTATGAAAAATTGAATTCTTTACAAATAGGCCCGATGGGGCTGGGAGGCAAAACTACTGTTTTAGGTGTAAAAGCAGGAGCTTTGCACAGACTTCCTGCCTGTTATCTCGTATCTATATCATATATGTGCTGGGCATGCAGAAGACATACTATGATTATAAAGGGAGAGGAGGTTTCCTATGATTAGACTCAACCTTCCTGTGTCTGAAGAAGAAATCAGAAAATTGAAGACCGGTGATGAGGTCTATCTTATCGGTAAAATGGTTACAGGCAGAGATGCCGCTCATACCTATTTACTCGAAAAATTTCAGGAAGACCTTGCCCCTGTCCTGGAAAATACTGTTATTTACCACTGTGGTCCTGTAGTGAAAAAAGATGATGGCGAATGGTCCTTTGTCGCCGCAGGCCCCACTACATCGATCCGTGATGAACCGTATGAAGCGGATGTTATTAAAAATTATAAGGTAAAAGGTATTGTAGGGAAAGGTGGAATGGGGGAAAAAACACTGGAAGCCTGCAGAAAATACGGAGCAGTTTATTTTCATGCCGTAGGTGGTGTGGCTGTTGTCCTTGCAAAGAGCGTAAGAAAAGTCCTGGGAGTTTATAAACTTGAAGAATTCGGTGTGCCTGAAGCATTCTGGCATATTGATGTTGTGGATTTTCCCGTAATAGTTACCATGGACAGTCATGGAAACTCTATTCACAGAGATGTTCTAACATACTCAAAAGAGGTCAGGGAAAAGCTTTTTAAAGAATTAAAATAAAAAATAAAAGGGGCCTTGGTGGCCCCTTTTATTTATAAACGAGGATTAGTCTCCGCCTACAAGGCTGCCAAGAATTTCAGCAGGATTTGGTCCACCGTCTCCACCGCCGGGAGCTCCGCCTGCCTGGGCACCTCCGCCTGTTACCTTCTCTAAAAGTCCTTTTATCATTCCGAGAGGTCCTCCACCTTCGTCTCCTCCCATTATACCACCTAAAGCTTTACCTGCTATACCTTTCATTAAGCCCTCCGCCTACTGCACCAGCTATTGCTCCACCCATTAATATCATTCCTTTCTTTAATAAATCTTAACAAAAATATTTTGCTGTCGTTATTATATTTATATAATCACTACAAAATGGAAAAAAGTAAAGGCCTTTTTTTATTTATTTTTATAATTTTATTTTCCCAGTTCTCCTGCTCTTGTAGCGGCAATCTGTACTGCCCTTGCAAGTACCGATCTTATTTTTCCGTCTTCCAGTGCCAGTATGCCTGAAATAGTGCATCCGGCCGGTGTGGTTACATCGTCTTTCAAAGATGCAGGGTGTCTTTCTGTTTCCTTTATCATATGAGCAGAGCCGAGAACTGTATGTATTACAAGATCCTGTGCTACTTTCCTGGGAAGTCCCATCATTACTCCTCCGTCTGCAAGAGCTTCTATGATGAGATAAATAAAAGCAGGCCCGCTTGCAGACAGTCCTGTAACTGCATCCATATGTTTTTCGTCTAATTCTATACATTTACCGAGGGGTGAGAATATGTCCATTGCAATGTCTATATGTCCGTTTATTGCATGTGTCCCTCTGCATACCACAATCATGCCATTTCTGACCTGACATGCAGTATTGGGCATTGCCCTTATTACAGGATTGTGCCCTGAGAGGATGCCTTCTATGAAATGTGTACTCACCCCTGCCGCAATTGAGATAATAACTGTTTTTTCACTGATTTTCTCTTTTATTATATCAATCACTCTGGCTATATCCTGAGGTTTTACTGCCAGCAATATAATATCGGCACCGGTGCATGCTTTTACATTATCCTCTGTTGTTTCAATAGAATATTCTTCACTTATGTTTTTCAGTGCTCCTTTCATCTTATCTGCAGCTATAAGATTTTCAGGAACAGAAGTTCCCGAGGAAAGAAGACCTGATATAATAATCTTACCCATTGTTCCGCAGCCTATAACAGCAATTTTTTTGTCTTTAATCATGTTTTTAGCGAGTAATGAGCAGGAACTATAACCGATATTGCAAACGGTCACTGGTCACCGGTCACCGCTCACTGTTTTCACCCTCTCCTTTATTATAAAATTCCTTACCTGAAGGACAGACTTCATATAACGGACATTTCTCACAGGCAGGTTTCCTTGCCTTGCATAAACTTCTGCCATGCCAGACCAGAGCCTGAGAAATAAAAATCCATTCATCTCTGGGAAATATATTCATAAGAGCCTGTTCTATTTTATCCTGATTTTTTTCTTTTGTAAATCCGAGTCTTACCGAGAGTCTTTTTACATGAGTATCTACTACCACTCCTTCTGTTTTCCCGAAAGCATATCCAAGGACAACATTTGCAGTCTTCCTTGCCACACCGGGGAGACTCGTCAGTTTTTCTATATTATCAGGAACAGAAGATTGAAAATCTTTAACCAGTTTCTTTGCCATTTCTTTTATGAATTTTGCTTTTTGATTGAAAAAGCCGGTAGATTTTATTATCGATTTAAGTTCTTCTATATCAGAAGAAGCGAAATCTTCTGCTGTTCTGTACCTCTTAAAAAGAAGAGGTGTAACTTTATTGACTCTTTCGTCCGTACACTGTGCGGACAATATTGTTGCAACAAGAAGCTGTAAAGGATTATCATGTTTCAGTTCCGTTGTGGCTTCGGGGTAGGTTTTTTTCAGAAGTTCCAGAATTTTTTTTGTATTTTTATTCATAATTCCTCCTTTAAAGAATCGTGACGCGTGACGCGAGGATTTTTTTCTGACATGAAGTGGCAATAGTAGAGAACATTATTTTTATAATCCTGAAAAGAGAATTATAGTTTATCCGAAAAAAAATTGCAATGTAAAATTATCTGACTTCCTGTCACGCGTGACGCGTTACGTGTCACGCCATTGTGAATTGACTCCTTATTTACAAAGTGTTATAATTCTGAACATACAAGTTCATATCATAAACCCTCGCGTCACGCGTTACGCGTCACGCGTTACGAAGTAGTTATGAACGTGATTATAAAAAAAATCTTGATGGTGTAAGATATTTTTTGTAAACTTACCGGGTTTACATGAAATTTATCAGACAAAATATTTGTAAAGCGGGGTTAAATATGACCAGAGTAGAGCAACTTTTACTGAAAGCTATTGATATGGGAGCTTCTGACCTGCATATATCTGCAGCATCCCCTCCTATAATCAGACTTCACGGCGAATTGAGCAAGTTAAAAGGTGAACCGGTTATTACATCTCAGGAGAGCAGGAAACTTATTCAGGAATTCCTTACTGCCAGGCAGCTGGAAGAATTTAAGAGGCTTACCAATATAGACTTATCTTATCAGGTAGAAAAAAACGGTAAGCCTTACCGCTTCAGGGCAAATGTTTACCAGCAAAAAAATGGATGGGATGTCAATTTTAGAGGAATCGGATATACATGTCCCTCTATAAAAGAGCTTGGTTTACCTCCTGATATAACTAAATTACTTAATTTTCATCATGGAATGATCCTTGTAACAGGTCCTTCCGGTTGCGGGAAAACAACAACACTCGGTGCCCTTGTAAACGAGATAAACATGACTAAAAGATGTCATATAGTTACAGTGGAAGATCCTATTGAATATATACATCTTCCTAAAAAAAGTATTATAAGACAGAGAGAAGTAGGAAAACACTCTGAAAGCTATCAGACAGCCCTTAAATATGTGTTGAGAGAAGATCCTGATGTTATTATGATTGGAGAATTGAGAGACCCCGAGGTTATTCAACAGGCAATGACTGCAGCCGAGACGGGACATCTGGTTTTAAGCACCCTTCCTACTACTGATGCAGCAAGGACAATAGACAGAATCATAGATTCCTTTCATCATACCCAGCAGGCACAGATAAGATTTATGCTGGCAGAATCCCTGAGAGGTGTCATATCACAGCAGTTACTTCCCAAGAAAGATAAATCGGGAAGAGTTGCTGCAGTTGAACTTCTTATTGGCTGCAGACCACTTGCCAATATTATAAAAGAGAGAAAAATCTATCAGATAGGATCTCTTATGCAGACAAGCAAACATCTTGGAATGCAATCTATGGATGTGTCTCTTAAACAGCTTTATGCCGATGGTTTTATCACAAGAGATATAGCCATGGGAGCCGCAATAGATAAAGCAGCCTTTGCTTGATTTTATTAATGAAAGGATGAATTGTTTTGTTAGGAAGAATGATCAGGGGGAAAGAAGAACCCGTAAAAGAGGCACAGATAAAAACACCGGTACAGGAAGCCCCAAAAGAAGATGTTTATGTCCTGCCTGATATTATAGAAACAGGTTTTACCGGCAGATATACCATTACTGATTTATTTGATATTATGATAACAGAGGAAATTTCGGATCTTCATATACTTCCCGAATATCCTCCGGTATTTCGACTTTATGGTGAGATAATTCCTACTGACCTTGCTCCTCTTACTCCGGAGCAGGCAAAAGCACTTATTTATCAGTCTATTTCGAAAGATGAAATAGCGAAATTTGAAGAACTGGGAGATCTGGATGGTTCTTATGAATCAAAAGATATTGCAAGATTCAGAATAAATATTTTGAAACAGAATAATGGAGTGGGTGCAGTATTCAGACAGATACCTCTGGATATGCCGACAATTGATGACCTGGATCTGCCTGCTGTTACAAAGAGATTCTGTCACTACAGGCAGGGGCTCATACTCGTAACAGGCCCTACGGGAAGCGGAAAATCTACCACTCTTGCTGCTATAATAAATTATGCAAACAGAAATAGAAGTGCGAAGATTATAACAATAGAAGATCCTCTTGAATTTGTTCATACCAGTGATAAATGCCTTATTGTCCATCGTCAGGTAGGTATTCATGCCAGAAGCTTTGCCGAAGCACTGAGAGCAGCCATGAGAGAAGATCCTGATATAATACTTATCGGAGAAATGAGAGATATTGAAACAATATCACTTGCAGTAACAGCAGCAGATATGGGTATACTTGTTTTTGCCACACTTCATACAAATAGTGCTGCCAAAACTGTTGACAGGGTAATAGATGTTTTTCCTCCTGAGAAACAGACACAGATAAGGTCTATGCTTTCTACATCGCTTAAAGCTGTTCTTTCACAGCATCTTTTAAGAAGAGCAGACGGGAGAGGAAGAGTATGTGCTATGGAAATTATGCTTGAATCTACCGGCATATCTTCCCTCATAAGAGAAGGTAAAATATCTCTTATGGAATCCCAGATATTAAGCGGTAGAGAGCAGGGCATGCAGACTATGGATCAGTCTCTCAAGGATCTTGTTCTCAGCGGAAAAGTATCTTTTGAAGTTGCAAAAGAAAAAGCAAGCGATCCTGATAATTTTTTAAGATAAATGGATCTGTGAAAAGTGAAAAGTAGGGGCGACCCCCTGTGGTCGCCCGGTACCGGTGAAACCACCCGTCACACCTTACGCGTTACGCGTCACGTAAATCATGCGTCACGATGATATACTGAACAATTATAACTAACAGGCATGACCGGAGGGGTCACAACCAGATATGAGAATTAGAAAACAGTGAAGCATAAGCTTCTATTATTCTCATATAAATACTGCTCACTGATAACTGATAACTGATAAGGGGGGTTGTTCTGGATAAAAATTTTTTCCACAGATACAGAGAAATTCTGGAAAGATTTGACTCTACGGTTAAAGTTGAAACGTCAAAATCCTGCGGTCAATGCTATTACTGCTGTACTCCTGTTACAAAATTTCCCTGGCTTTACCCTCTGGAAAAAGATTTTATAGATGAGCATATAAGTGGAACCATGCCTTCAATCAATGATTTTCAGGATTACCTTCTTTATACCTTGCTCCCTGTATGCCCTTTTTACAAAACAGGGACCGGCTGCGGTATTTATCATTTGCGCCCTCTCTTTTGCAGGATTTTTGGCCCTGTAGATACTGATAGAACTGTACCTCATTTCTGTATTTATTATGATCTTCCGGGAAGAATATCTTATTCGGAATTAAATGAATTCATATATGAATACAGATGCTTGAATGTGGAATATACCGAATATAAACTGTCTCTGACTCATGATAAAGAAAAGAAATTTTTTCTTTTAATGGAGCTCGGCACAGAGTATATGCTCCTCTGTAAATTTTCTGAAAGCTTTAATATATTCAAGAAGGCTCTGGAATTTTATAAGGACTGTTCTGTTTATTATAGTCTTGGCTGGGCCTGCCTTGAAATGAAACAATTTGAAGAAGCCATAAATTATTTTATTATGTCCCTGAAGCTCGGTGCATCGGAAAAAAACTACAGAAATATCTATGAAAAGCTTGCCTGTATCTATATCTATGAGAAACTTGGCTGTGCCTGTTTCAGTTTAAATATGATAGATAGAGCAGAAGAATATTACCTTGAGGCACTTAAGCTGAATAAGAGAAATATTATATGTCATACAGGACTTCTTGCCATTTATATTAAAACAGGACGAAAAGAAGAATTTCGAAGACGATTAAAAAGACTCCTGACAGTATTTCCTGATGATGAAACTGTGCAGAAATTTGCCTGTCTGGAAAAGAAAATCCTGTAAATAATCCCATGCCTTCAGGGACTGTAAAGAGATAATCTCTTTTTCTTGCAATCCTTAATACCGTAACAGGTAAAAGGGTATCCATAAAAAGCTTCTGACTGGCGGGCTCTGGAGAAGAAAAATTAGTTTTTTATATAGAATTAAAAATTAAATAAGGGCTAATTTATTGTCTGTAAAACAAATTAAATAAGGCAAATTA
>JAKPQU010000612.1 GCA_029555925.1 Bacillota bacterium | reverse complement strand
GCATGCTGTCTTTCCTGAAAAAGGTATTGATGCCTTGAGAGCGGGAAGAATTTTTCTGGATTTGATGGATTATGACATAGATGAGATCTCTAAAAAGGAAAAAGTCATCTTCCATACCGGTAAAATGGAAGCAGGAACGGTTAGAAATGTTGTCCCTGATTTCTGCAAAATAGAAGGAACCCATCGTGCTTTGGATAAAAAAACAAGCAGTCTAATCAATGGTTATATTCTTAATAACTGCGATATAGTTCAGGAAGAAACTGGAGCTAAATATGAAGTGGACTTTCTTCAAACCTATGACCCGGTGGTAAATGACCCCTCTTTAGTGGAAAAACTTAGAAATATTTGTCAATCACTCAATATTGAATATCAGGAAGCGGAACCCTCTTTAACGGGTGAGGATTTTGGTTTTTTCACCACTATCTATCCTGGTCTGCTATTCTGGCTTGGTTCTGGATGTGATTTTCCGCTACATTCGGATAAATTCCTACCTTCAGAAGATGCTATACCAATAGGGATAAATATATTTAAGCAGCTGGCGCTAAAATAGATTTCTTTTATATCTCAAGTTACTGCATCTAAAAATTCTTGGATAAGTATATTTATGGGACTGCTACTAAAATAGATTTTACATTTAAATAATAAAAGTATGTCGGCTTTGCGAGACGAGGATATCTCGCACCCTATAACGGGGTCATAAACGTCCTCTTACACGGGGTCTTAAACGTCCTCGTTTATGAAGCTCCGAAGGAGCTTGTTGTTAATAATGTATTATATTAAAAATCTAAGATTTATATTTTTTACCTATATATACACTAAATAATAAAAGCCTCACGGCTTTACGAGATGGGGACATCTCGCACCCCTATACCTGCTTTACGAGACGAGGACATCTCGCACCCTATAAAGGGGTCATAAACGTCCCCGTTTATGAAGCTCCGCAGGAGCTTTCTGTTAATAAGGTATTAAAAAAGCTATGATTTATATTTTTTGCCTATATAACCACTAAAGAAGGAAAAGCCTATCGGCTTTACGAGACGAAGACGTCTCGCACCCCTATATAAAATCCTTACGGCTTGCAGATGAGGATATCTCGCACCCCCTTGTGATAATATGTTTCCTATCAGAATTTCATTTGCATTAAAGTTCCAAATTAATATAATAATTAATATAGGAGAACTATATGAATGAAATTATAGAAAAGCATAGGCGATTTCTTCCCCATTTACAACTAAAATATCAGATCATCTTTTTAACCTGGAAGTTAGCCTTTCATTTGCCCCAAGAACTGTTAAGAAAGATTAGAGAATTACAATATATACAGGAAAAAATGGAGGAACAAAAGACAGGCTCTATTGGGAATATTTATCAATTATATCTTAAAAAGATG
>JAKPQU010000605.1 GCA_029555925.1 Bacillota bacterium | reverse complement strand
TGCCTGACAGGCTCTTACGAAGAAAAATAATTTGCCTTATTTAATTTGTTTTACAGACAATAAATTAGCCCTTATTTAATTTTTAATTCTATATAAAAAACTAATTTTTCTTCTCCAGAGCCCGCCAGGCAGAAGCTTTTTGCGGATACCATTTTACCTGTTACGGTACTAAGAATTTTCTTTATCATTAATCGTGTATTTTACAGATACAGTACATTTTGTAACTTATTAGAATTTAATTAGAGTGAAAAGTGAATAAAATATAATATTACTCGCTACTCACCCATTCTTACTGACCGGAGCATAAACATGTAATAAAGGTTTTCTTCCCGTCACGTGTCACGAGAGCAGTTATGTATTATTTATGCTCACCACGGTACATTATTATATTGTTATAAAACTGACTGGAATCATAAGAACCTCTTAATTATGCAATATTTATACCAAAAAGTCAACTTTTTACTATTTAAAAAAACAATCATCGTTGATTTTTATTTTAAACCGTGATAGAATGACTTTTACAGTGAACGGTGAGCGGTGGCAGTGAGTAGAATTTCCCGTCACGCGTCACGCGTCACGATAACATAACCGATAACTGATAAAGGAGTGACTGTTTTGAATTATTTTTTAACAGAAGAACAACAGGCAATAGTTGATCTTGCCAGAAAGATAGCAATAGAAAAGGTGACGCCTGTAGCGGCAAAACTGGATGAAACAGAAGAGTTTCCGTGGGAAATTATGAAACATCTTGCTCAGGCAGATCTTTTTGGTCTTTATATACCGGAAGAGTACGGAGGTTTCGGCGGAGGAGTCTTCGAACTGGCTCTTGCTGTCGAACAGATAAGCCGTGCCTGCGGAGGTGTGGCTGTGTCATTTGCCGCTTCCGCTCTCGGAGCTTTCCCTATACTTCTCTTCGGAACTGAAGAACAGAAGAAGAAATATCTTACTCCTATAGCAAAAGGAGAAAAACTGGCTGCTTTCGGACTTACAGAAGCAAATGCAGGAAGTGATGCAGGAGGAGTGGAAACTACTGCTAAAGTTGACGGAGATTATTATGTTTTAAACGGAACAAAGCAGTGGATAACAAATGGCGGTGAAGCAGAAATATATACTGTTATAGCAGCTACAAATAAAAAAAGAGGATCCCGCGGTCTTTCAGCTTTTATCGTTGAAAAAGGTACTCCCGGCTTTGATTTCGGTAAAAAAGAGAAGAAAATGGGCATTCGCTGTTCTGCTACAAGAGAACTTGTGTTTCAGGACTGTAAAGTCCCGAAAGCCAATCTCCTTGCAAAAGAAGGATATGGTTTTATAGTAGCCCTGAGAACCCTTGATAATGCAAGACCGGGAGTGGCAGCACAGGCTCTCGGTATAGCCCAGGGTGCAATGGATGCAGCCATGGATTTTGCACGCCAGAGGGTTCAGTTCGGCCAGCCTATTACAGGTTTCCAGGCAGTTCAACATATGTTTGCCGATATGGCTACACAGATAGAGGCAGCAAGATCTCTTACCTATGCTGTGGCCAGAACAATAGATAGCGGAACTCAGAAGGAAATATCAAAGGAATCTGCCATGTGTAAACTTCTTGCATCTGATACTGCAATGAAAGTTACTACCGACGCCCTTCAGATAATGGGTGGCTCCGGCTATATGAGAGAATACCCTCTGGAGAAAATGATGAGGGATGCCAAAATAACACAGATATATGAAGGCACAAATCAGATACAGAGATCTGTTATAGCTTTAAATATGATTAAAGAAGCGGCAAGCAGATAATGTGAATAGTGAGTAGTGAGTTAACATTCTAACTCACTACTCACTTTCTGATACCATCGGGACCATGACCTGGTGGACAAAACAAAGAATGAAAAGCTATTTATCTCTTCACCCTTCACTCTTCACCCTTCACATATAAATTGATTATTTTTTCAGGAGTTTAGTTATATAAGCTATAATATCAGGTATATATAACCATGCTTTTGTAAAGTAGATTGTCGCTCCAAGAGCTATCAATAACAGAAATAATACAACAGCAGCTATTAATAATACAGACGTAATATTACTGGCCTTCTTATCCTCTTTACTCTCATCTTTCTGAGAAGCTATTGACCCTGTATCTAGCTTGCCTGACGGTTTACCTGGCAGTTTACCGGATGGTTTACCGGATGTGAGTGAACCGGTCTGTTTTCCTGACTTTTGTTTGCCTGCTGGAGGAGCACTTTTCATTATTTTTTTGTATAATTCCTGCAGCGTCACTTTCATTTCTTTAATATTTTCATATCTATCAACTTTATTTATTTCCATGGCTTTTAATATAATAGCTTCAAATTCTGTTGATATATTATTGTTAAATCTCCTGCAGTTAGGGAGGTTCATGTCGTTTATACTTCTGTCTATGGCATCTACCGGTACAGATTTTGTTGCAAGATAATATAATGTGGCACCAACGGAATAAACGTCACTTTTCTGATCAGTCTGACCTACATATTGCTCTACCGGTGAATAATTTGGATTGATAGTTTTGGCAACTGCAGCTGTCTTTGCATCGGGTGTGAATAATTTTGAAATACCAAAATCTATTATTTTGAGTTTTCCTTCTGAAGATAAAATGACATTCTTAGGGCACATATCTCTGAATATAACAGGTTCCGGTGTCTGAGAATGCATGTAATCGATAATATCACATAATTCAATAGCCCATTCAACCAATCTGGATTCTTCAAAAAACGGAGAATTTTGAATTATTCTGTCAAGTGTTTCCCCTTCTACAAAATCTATGATAAAGAAACGTCTGCCTTCATGAGAGAAATATTCTTCGAATTTAGGTATGGCAGGATGTTCAAGCTTTATGAGTATTTTTGCTTCTACCTGAAATTGTAATATTGCTTCTCTTCTCTTTACAGGATCGTCAAATTTGTCAAGTAGCTCTTTTAATGCTACATGGCAATTATTTTTCATGTCCATGGCTTTATAGGTTCTGGTTGTCTGTCCTTCACCTAGTAACTCTATTACTTTATATCTATTATTCAGTATTATTCCTTTATCTACAGGATTCTCTCTGGCTGACAGTGATGTTTCCTTATCGAAAGCTGTATCTTCTCCGCTATCTTCCTCCCTGTCAGGCTGATAAGGTGTTTTATGTGTGCTGTGAGTTACAGGCGGTGATTTTTTCTCTCTTCCATCCTGGAGTGAACCTGAATCCCCCGTGCCGGTAAATGACCTTGCAGGAGGAGAAGTCTGAACTTTTTCGCTTTTTTCCTGTCTTACAGGAAGAGAGGGCATACTATCGGTAGAAAATTTTCTCGTTTGAATCCTTTTTAAACTTCCACCCTGAGAACCGGGTAAAGGATAATTACCTGATTCCGGCCTGTCCTGTGATTTTAATCCTGGCGGAGGAACAGGTCTGGTTATGTCTACAACTTTTGTTGCAGTATCAGCAGATCTCCTTGGAAATGAAGGTAAGGGAAATTTATTACCTGCACTATCGCTGGTTTGAATGTCTTTTTGTTCTCCTCTTTGTTCATCTGACCCTGCTCTGGGCGGTAATACACTTTTTCCATGTGTCACAGGATGTGGCGATATTTCTGCTGATTTACCGGGGGGCGGAGGTAAAGTTAATCGTCTTGTCAGAGGGGTACGTCCTTTATCGGCAGAAACCCATGAGGAAGGTTTGCTTTCTTCGGACTTTGTTTGAAGAATGCTTTTTCTTTGCTGGCTATCAGGAGATGACGAGGCTCTGGAAAATATTGGAGGTGGCAGAGGTCTGTGGTCATCTGTATCCAGAGGTTCATCTTCCGCTACATCTGTAACCTGTTCTTCCTGCTGCATCTGTCTTCCTGAATAAGATACTATTGAAGAATGAGGCGAAGTGCTCGGCCTCTCTGTGATTTCTTGAGTTTTTGCCGGTTTTTGAAGTGATAGAATAACATCTGAAAGACGGGACGTTTTGGCAGACATAGTTAAAGGAGGCCTTGCAGGTAATTTGGAAGGTGCCTGTTCCTTTCTTTCTGCTGGCATAGATAGCTGGGGAGAGCCGTGAGACATTACCGGTTTTGTCTGGCCTGCCTGCACAGGTGGCTTTAAAGAACTCTGAGACATACCGGCTCCCTGCATGGAAGGCTTTAGAGAACCGGGCTGGATAGAAGTGGCAGGCAGAGAAGGCTTTAGGGAACTCTGAGACATACTGGCTCCCTCCATGGAAGGTTTTAAAGAACCTGGCTGGATAGAAGTGGCAGGCAGGGAAGGCTTTAAAGAACTCTTAGATATACCGGCTCCCTCCATGGAAGGTTTCAAAGAGCTATGTGAAAGCGCCGGTTTTACAGGACTTTCTGTCGGTATATTTAAAGGTGGTCTCAGGGAACCTGACGGGGAAGACGGAGATGCACCTCCTATAGAGCTGAGAGATAATCGTGATGTTTTTGGTGCACTCTGAAGACGGTATTTCATGTCGAATAGTTTTCTCAGTTCCGCCTGAATATCGGAAACATTCTGATATCTCAGATCCTGCTGTAATTCCATACATTTTATTATTATAGCTTCAAGTTCCGGGGAAATTTTATTGTTAATTTCCATACATGACCGTAGAGGAGTGTCTTCCAGACTCCTGTTCATTGCATCTACAGGCAGCTCTTTTGTTATAGTATAGTAAAGGGTTGCACCGAGAGAATATATATCTGTTCTATTATCTGTAACACCGGAATATTGTTCAAGAGGTGAAAAATTATGATTTACCATCTTGGCTACAGCCATTGTTTTAGATGAAGGGCTGAATACTTTTGATATGGCAAAATTTATAAGAATTAATTTACCTTCCGGTGAAATGATGATATTTTTCGGAGCAAGGGCTCTGAAGATTACGGGATTCGGCCTTCTTGAATGAAGATAATGTAATATGTCACACAGTTCTAAAGCCCATGTCAGAAGCTGTTTTTCATCGAAGAAATCCTTACTGTCTTTGACATGATCATGTAACGTTTTACCTTCTATATAATCCATTACAATGTATCTTTTATTATCATGTTCAAAATAATCACGAAAGGTAGGAATTCCCCTGTGCACGAGACCTATAAGAATCTGTGCCTCTATTCTAAATTGTTTGGTAGCCTGTTCCTTTTTTGCCTGATCCTGAAATGTATCCAATAACTCTTTAACCAGAACAGTTTTATTCGTATTGATATCTTTCCCGAGATAATTTCTACTTAATTCTGTGACAGACAAATTTTTTATTATCTGAAATTGACTTTTTAATACAGAGCCTGACTCTAAAAAGCCCTGGGTACCACTACCCTGCATAAATTTTCTCCTTCCGGGTGACAACTAACCCATTGAAAATCATAACACTTACAAAAAACAAAGTCAATTGGATCTGATAGTGTTTTTTTATGATAGGTAGATTCACTTTTACTGGAAATTTTACTTGATTTTGTAAATCTATTAATTAGTGAATAGTAAGTAAAATCCAATTTTTTTCACTTTTCACTTTTCACTCTTCACTCTGAATATTCTATGATAAATTTCTTTTTCCATTGTATATAAAATCACCTGTCATTTTTTTACGCAATCAGCTCCGGCGATAAATACGATACCGGATAATCTGTGATTTTGTCTCCTCCCGTCGCGCGTTACGACTATAACCGGTGGAATGTTTACCGTTATAAGCACTCAGACAAAATACTTTTCAAGTAAAATCTATTTTTTTTTTGAAATTTTTTCTGCAGTTTTTTTTTGTTTAAGAGCAAGGTATTTTTTATAACTTTCTACGGCCAGATCGGAACGGTTGATTTTTTTGTAAATAGTACCAAGCGTATAATGTGCTTCAAGAAATTCATCATTGTATTTCAGAGCTTTTTCACATAAACTGACAGCCTCTTCAAAATGTTCCTCTTTGATTAAGTTCTGTGCTTCTTCAAAATATTTCTGTGCATTATCCTGTATGTAACCTGTTTTCTCTTTCCTTATTGAAATATTATTAACTGTACCTGTATTGTGTGGATCTACTGCTTCTATCATATGTTCATTTATATGTTCATCCAATTCAATTACATCGTCACTATTAAATAATAAGTCAATAGGTTCCTCTTCTGTTTCCCACAATGGATCCGATATAATCATTTCTTCTTCTAACATATCACAGGCCATATCAGTTTTTATATGATCTTTTATATTATATTCGTCAATATGTTCATCCCATGTGTTATAATTATCCATTATCTGGCTGTAATGGTTCGTTTCCTCAGAGTCTGCCTTCACTTCTTCTGTCAGATAATCTTTTTCTTCCGGTTCTTTATTGAATTGTTCGGATGTTTCTTCTTGAATAAATTCTGACGGACTGAATATTTCTTCGATATTTTCTTCTGTAAATTCTTCGTTTATTTCGTTTATCACAGAAACACCCGAAAACTCTTCATCAAACATGTCATCTTTTTCGTTCATCTTAACTGAAAAATCAATAAAATCTCCATCAAATACGTCCTCTTTATGTTCAGGGAAGCCTTCATCTCTGTCCATATTAATTTCTTCCCCTGTGTCAGAAGACGCAGGATTTAAATCATTTTCAACGGAATCTTCAATAAAATCTTCATCAAATAATTCCTCTTTATGTTCATCAGGGAAGCCTTCATCTCTGTCCATATTGATTTCTTCCACTGTGTCAGAAGACGCAGGATTTAAATCATCTTCAACGGAATCTTCAATAAAATCTTCATCAAATAATTCCTCTTTATGTTCAGGAAAATCTCTGTTTATGTTAAGGTCTTCTGCTGTGCCAGAAAACACAGGACTTTCATCATCCTCTATAGAAGCTTCTATAAAATCTTCGTCAAATAGTTCTTCTCCATCTCTTCTCTTTACCTCTTCTGTTAATTTTTTACGGAGATTCATGGAATTCATAATTTTATTTAAATTATTCATTTCTTCTGAGAGATTTTTATCCTCTGAAGCTACATATTCCAGTGTGTGATCAAATATTTCGAAAAATCTCTCATCTAAATATTTTCCCTTTAATTGAATGATTTTAGCCAGTGAAGCCCGGTCTGTATTCATTAATTCTTCCAGTAGATCTATATATATTTTATCTGTATCTTCTTCCTGTTTATCTGATTCTATTGCCTCATTGAATTCTCCATGTTCATCTCTCATCTCTTTTGTATCTTTTTCGTCTAGCTTTTTCCCTGTTACAATAGTTTCAGCAACATCCAGCTCAGATAATATATCAGAAAGTTCAGGCAGTTCACCTGATATTTTCCATCGAGATAATTTTGGTTTTTCTTTGATGGTACGCAGAGTCAGTATCTCACTCGCCAGAACCTTTTCCAGGGCATCCTTTACTTCTCTGGCACTTTGATATCTTTCTTCAACTTTTAAATTTAAGGAACGGCATACTATTTCTTCTATACCTGTAGCTATTTCCGGAACAATCGATGTCATGTGTTTATAACTGAAAGGTACCGGCATACTTCCTGTAAGAAGATTATACAGGGTTCCCCCCAGAGAATATATATCACTTGCAGGTACAGGTTTCCCCAGATATTGTTCAGGTGCAATATAACCCATTGTACCTATCATAGTTCTGGGATTACCTGAAGCAGTATCTTCGAGTGCACAGGCTATGCCGAAATCTATTAAAACTATTTTCTTGCTGGAATTTCTCAGCATAATATTGGATGGTTTCAAATCCCGGTAAATTATAGGAGGATTGGAATTGTGCAGATAGTCTAACACTTCACAGATTTGAATTCCCCATTTTACAACTTCCTCCTGTGGAAGTCCCGGCTTCCCATCCCTGCGTATAAGATTGTCCAGGTCACAGCCATCTATAAAATCCATTACAAGATAATAACGCTCATTGTCAATAAAATAATCATATACCCCTGGAAGACTCATATGGTTAAGTTTTGACAGCAATTTTGCTTCGCTTTCAAATCTTTTGACGAGATAATCTCTTTCTTTTGTTGTAGAGGCATAGGCCCAGAGTTCTTTAATGGCAAAAATCTTATTTGAATTTTTATCTGTTGCTTCGTAAACAGCTCCCATGCCTCCTGCTTTAATCAGCCTTTTTGTAATATACCGGTTCCCCTTAAGCATGGTACCCTGTTTCAATGCTACAGGTTTGGATTTATTTACAGCTTTAGTTCCGAGAGTTTGTCCGCATTCATTACAGAACTTTGCAGTATCACTGTTATCTGAACCACATACAGAACAGATATTACCCACAATTCACCTCGAAAATATTCTAGTCGTGATTAGTCACGCAAGGTAGGACATATAAGTGAGTGGCATAGAGTGAGCAGGGATTAGACTGATTATACTCACTATTCACCACTCACTTATTATAAGATATAACAGTTAAACACGCAAGTATATATTCAATCTTACATTTAAAGGGATTTGAAGGTTTATTTTTTTCTATGATAGGGGAGATATATTTTGTAAGCCTTCATCTGTCAGGAATAAAAAGCTAACAAGGCCGGGTGAGCAACATGGTGGCTGAAAGCTGACGGCTAATTTATCGCTGGTCACTCATCCCATCCATCCAGTTCTCTGAGATCGATACCTGGGTTGATAGCTGGCAGCTAATTTATCACTGGTCACTTATTACTGACCCGTTGCTTCGCTCAACTGCTGAGGCTTTTTTCCATTCATAACTGGCCTGTGTCAGGTTACCCTGTTTGGCATAGGCATCACCGAGTTTTTTATGCAGTTCTGCATCCTTTACTCCTGAAGATATAACTTTTTCCCATTCTGAAATGGCGTCATTTATCTGCCCGTTTTTTGCAAACGCATAGCCAAGGTCTTTACGGGCTTCAATATAATTAGGGTCAATTCTGAGAGCTTTTTTAAACTGTGTTATTGCAAGGTCAAGGTTGGTTCTTTCCATAAAAGATTTGCCCAGATTATAATATTTTTTTGCTTCTTCCGATTCTGTCTTGATTATCTCGCGCCAGTCTATTGTTTCAAGAAATTCACTGAATACAAGTTTCTTTTCTTTTAATTTTACATCGGACAGACTGGCTATTATTTCTGCAAGTTTTTTTATGAATATGGAAGGAAATTTCTGCATAATAGAAGCACAGTCTTTTGCAGGAAAGCTGATCATAAGAATGGCACATTTTTCAACAGGTGAAAAAGTGATGTCTTTATCATCTATATAAACTCCGTTAAAACTTCGTTCAAAGTGATCATTTACTGTTATATCATCGTATTTTATATCAAGTTTTTCCAGGAAATTTATTACAGCTTTATATAAAACACTATCGAAGACTCTGACAAACCTCTCAACTATAGTTGTAAACATCTGATGGTTTGATACAAGTTGAAGGCCTTTTATAAAACTTTCTACTGACAGATTTATTTTCCTTAATTCAAAAAGGCATGCTCCTCTGTACAGAGAGGTTTCAAAATCATTTTTATCTATTGAGTAGGCCCTGTCGAGATGAACGATGGCTTCCTGATAATTCCCCTGGGCAGCAAGTACTATGCCAAGGTTAAGATGATTCTGGGAGTTTCCCTCTTCCAGTTTAACGGCCTTTTCTATCATGCTCTGAGATGACTGCAGTTTACCAATAAAAAATAGAGATTTCCCCAGTTCTAAACAGGCAGGGCCATAATGAGGATCAAACTGTAAAGCTCTTTTGAATTGCAGTAAAGCTTTTTTGTATTTCTTTCTCTCCAGAGCCTGCAATCCGGACAGGTAATACTGTCTGCTTAAAAACCACAGAAAAAAATTAGGTCTTTCAAATATATCCCTCTTTTGATTATCTTCTATATAATGACCTCTCAGTTCCAGCAAAATTATTAAAGAATATATACCGGCTAATATCCAGAAGAAAATTATCTCCGTATTCACTGTCTTTCTCCTTTTTTATTAATTACTACAATTTTAGATACTTTTCTCATCCTTCATTAAACTCATTACCGCTCCAGGTAAAGAGATATCCCAAAAAATTATGCATCATATTTATACATAACATTTTTGCTCCCGTTACGCGTTACCCGTCACGATGACTGTTTATCTGCTATTGTACCTAGGACTGTAAGAAAAATAACTCTCACAAATTATTAAAACGATTGATATACGTGCGTACGATATAAACTGTAAATATGATGTAGTTATTTCCTGACAATTCCTGATTACCGCTCCAGGTAAAATAGTATTCGAAAAAAGCTATCTTATGTATAAATTAAGGTTTTTGCTCCCGTCACGCGTTACGCGTCACGATAAATAAAAATTCGGTTACTAATTTACCTTTGCCGTAATAAGACAGATGTAGAAGTTTATTCTGCTGTATCAGTAATTTTTAATAAATTATACCTGTAAAATAAATCATTACAGGTTCCTGTTGAAGAAGCAAAAAACTTAATTTTTGCACAGTAATAACAGGTTTTCTCTATATCTTCTCCTTTAAGAGAATGATATATTAACACACATAATAGAAAAAAAATACCATTTTTATAGTTTTTTAATTTTTTTTCATATACCCGGACAATTTTATTATGCAAAATTTTCTTTATATCTGATGTTATATTATCATATAATATCTTTTTATACAATGGATGTATAAAAGAAAAACTATCATTATTTTTATTATATTTCACTATATCGTGTAAAGAAAATTCTTTTAAAATTTTTTTTGGACCTTCCTTTAAAATTTCCTCTGCCATAGATAAAGATAAATCTTCATGATATACACAGAGCAACTGTAATAGAGGATTATTCTTAAAATTTTCTATGGTATATTTTATTATATCTTCTTTATTTTTTTTGAGAGAGATTCCTTTCTGACCTTTTATGATTTCCTTGAGATATAAAGGAGAATAATTACACAACCTGTAAATTTTAGCTATAGCTTCATCATTTAACCTGTTTTTTCCGAGGAATTCTTCTATTAATTCTGAGAATTCCTTTTGTGACAGATATTCCAGTTTTATCTCTTCAAATTTTCCTTCTCTCTTCAAGTCTGTATCATAAAAAGGTTTTTCAGTTCTATGAGATGTTAAAACCCATAAGACAGGTATCTTTTCAAGAATGGAATTTTTTATTACAGAGGCAAGAAGTGTTTTTGTATCATCTGTTGCATAATATATATCGTCAAATATTATTATTACAGGTTCTGAGCTTGTATAATCTTTCAGTTTATCAGTAATTAAAGAAGAAAAATCCTTCAATGTAATATCCCGGTTATTATGAATAAAGTCCTCCATGTTCAACTCTTTGATTAATTTCTTTGTGCAATAAAAGGGAATAACTCTGTCAATTTCTCCGAGTTCTTCTTTTAAACATTTTATCTTTCTTACGGAAGCAATGGTAATTATTTCATTAACCATGCGGCTTTTCCCTGTCCCTTCAGGGCCGATAATAGAACATACAAAATTTTTCCCTGATTTTACCATGTCTACAAGGCAGACAAGGCGATAAATAGTTGTGTCTTTTCCTATGAGTCGAATAGTAAAATCAATATTTCTTTCTTTATATAATCTCTCTCCTGATGTTTGAGTGCCGGAGGAAAGAATATTTTTGAGAAGAGATAGGATTTTTTTAGAGTCATCATAACGTTTTTCAGGGTTTTTCTGTAATAACTTGATGATAATTTTTTCAAGCTTAATGTTAATGAAAGGGTTGTGAAAACTTGGAGGCCGGGGGATGACATTTATGTGCTGAAGTATGAGTGAAAATATATTATCTCCCCGGAAAGGCTTGACTCCTGTGAATAATTCATAAAGAATTATACCAAGGGAATATAGGTCTGCCCGATAGTCAACTCTGCTCGACATAGCCTGTTCAGGTGAGATATAGTCGGCAGACCCTATTATAGAATTAATTTCAGTCAGTTCAGTATCACTTCCTGTTCTTCTGACCATGCCAAAATCCATTACCATTGTTTTACCGCTTTCCGTAATGATTATATTTGAAGGTTTTAAATCGCGATGAACGATACCATGAGCGTGAGCGTATCCTATGGCTTCGAATATATCAATTGCTATAGCGAGAGCTTTTTCCGTATCAGGCTTGCCGCAGGAGAGAATTTTATCCAGTGTTTTCCCTTCTATGAAGGGCATAACAAGATAGGGTATATTGTTTTCAGAGCCTATATCATAGATGGTTATTATATTGGGGTGGTCAAGGCAGGCCAGTTCTCTTGCTTCCCGGAGAAATCTTTTAAGAGGTTTTAAGGCAGTTGAAATTTTATCATGTTCAATGACATGGGGCCAGGGAACCTTTAACGCCACATTACGTCCAAGCCACGTATCGCGACATTTCAGCACATACCCCATGCTCCCATGTCCTATTTTTTCTATTACCCGGTAGCGATTACCATATAAATCATACATGTCACTCTACCCAGACTATGGCATTTTCTCCCAGCAGCCCGGACAGGTTGTGTTCTATGCCCAGGGGAGATGCCCAGTAGTCTTTATTCAGGGCTATTAATCTTTTCTCTATACCTTTTTCAAGGTGTATGTACACAGGTTGTTCACTTATTTGAGAATGGAGAAAATCTTTTAAAGTCTCCAGTTTTGTATATTCCAGACTGTCCAGAAGGACTTTTATATGTATTCCCTGATATTTGCTCCTGACCTTCTCCTGTTCATCTTCTTTATTTTCTTCCGGTTCCTGTAATGAAAATTCCGAAATCTTTTCCGCAAAAAAACTTACTTTTATTTGTTTTTCCGAGACTTCTTCATCATCATCAGAATAACCGCCTCTTTCTTCAATTTTTACTGTGCCTTCTATCAATAATATTTTATCTTCTATCAGGAATTGCCCATATTCTTTATAACATTTAGGAAATACAATGGTTTCTATCTCTCCTTCCAGATCCTCAATGGTAACATATGCCATATTTTCCTGTTTTTTTGTAAGGGTTTTTCTTACCTGAACAACAATGCCTCCTATTGTGACTTTCCTTCTGTCTTTTATCATCTGAAGTTTACCGGCTGTTGCAGTAATAAGGGATTTAAGTTTTGCCTCATATGGTGTAAGGGGATGGCCTGAAATATAAAAACCGAGGGCTCCTTTTTCCAGGGATAAACGTTTATCATAGGAAAAATCTTCCATCTCACCGATAGAAGGAGGCATAGTGGCTGCTTCCGTATCCATGTCAAATAGTTGAATCTGCCGGCTGTCTTTTTCTTTTTGAATCTGCTGGCCATATTCCATGGCTCGTTCTATTGAATTTACAAGCTGTGCTCTGTTTGCCCCGAGATTATCAAAGGCACCTGCAAGTATTAAATTTTCAATGACCCTTTTATTGACAGACCTGAGATCTACTCTCTGGCAGAAATCGAAGAGATTTTCAAAATTGCCATCTCTGTTTCTTGACTCTACTATAGCCTTTATGGCTCCTTCACCTACATTTTTTATGGCTCCCAGCCCTAGGATAATATTATCTCCCTGAACATTAAAAGCAAAATTACTTATATTTACATGGGGAGGAAGGATTTTTATGCCCATCTTCTTACATTCACTGATAAGAACAGCTATCTTTTCTGTTTTATCCATTACACTTGTCATGTTGGCTGCCATTAATTCCACTGGATAGTTGGCTTTTAAATAGGCAGTCTGATAGACTATATAGGCATAACAGGCACTGTGGGCTTTATTGAAGCCATAACCTGCAAAATAGGCCATGAGGTCAAATATTTCTTCTGCCGTTTTGGCAGGCACTCCTTTTTTTACGGCTCCTTCTATGAATAATCCTTTTTGCTGGGCCATAACATCATGTTTTTTCTTCCCCATGGCTCTTGTCAATAAATCAGCCTGGCCCATGGTAAAACCTGCCAGCTCATTTGAGATTTTCATTACCTGATCCTGATATAATATTACTCCGTATGTTTCTTTTAATACCGGTTCCAGCAGCGGATGTTTGTATTGAATTTTCTTTTTCCCATGTCTGCATGCAATGAAATCGTCTACCATACCGGAGCCGAGAGGGCCCGGTCTGTAGAGTGCTACCAGTGGTATGAGATCTTCAAATTTTTCCGGCGAAAGTTCCATAACTATTTTCGTCATGCCTTCGGATTCAAGCTGAAACACTCCTACTGTCTGGCCTTTTTGAAGAAGTGACGCAGTGGCAGGGTCATCAAGAGGTATTTTTGTTATGTCTACTGTGATATGTCTGTTCTGTTCTATCAATTCCAGTGCATCATGCATAACTGTAAGGGTTCGTAGACCCAGGAAATCCATTTTTAACAGTCCTATTTTTTCCAGGTTTTTCATCTCATATTGAGTCGAAATACCATCTCCTCCGGAGCTGTAAAGAGGAACACATTTTATGAGGGGATGTCTGGAAATAACAACTCCTGCGGCATGTATGCCGGGATTTCTTGCCAGCCCTTCCAGTTCCTGTGCTGTTTCCAGCAGTCTTTTTACATTCATATCTTCTCTTGCCAGATCCCTGAGTTCCTGTTCCGTTTCGAGAGCTTCTTTCAGATTTTTTGCTCTTGTCGGAATAAGCTTTGCTATTTTATCTACAAATGGTATGGGCAGATCGAATACACGGCCTACATCTCTTATGGCAGCCCTTGCTTTCAAACGTCCGAAGGTAATAATCTGCGCCACATGATCTGTGCCGTATTTTCTTTTTACATATTCTATGACCTCAGGTCTTCTTGTATAACAGAAATCTATATCTATATCAGGCATGGATTTACGTTCAGGATTTAAAAATCTTTCAAAAATCAGTCCGTATTTCAGCGGGTCTATATCCGTAATGCCAAGAACATAGGAAACCATACTGCCTGCCGCACTGCCTCGACCGGGGCCGAGAGGGATTTTTTGTTCTCTGCTGTAATTTATAAAATCCCATACTATAACAAAATATGCGTCATAACCTTTTGTATGAATTACATCCAGTTCATAGTTCAATCTAGGCATAAGTTCCTGCCAGTTGTCCGGATAACGCCATGGCATGCCTTTTTCGCACAGATGTCTTAAATAGGATGCTATATCATAGGGAGGAGGAACGATATAGTCAGGGAGATGGAGTTCGTCAAAGGTAAATTTTATATCGCATTTCTCCAGAATTTCCATGGAGTTTTCTATGGAATCAGGAGCAAAGGAAAATAAATTGCTCATTTCTTCAGGTGTTTTTAGATAAAATTCTGAAGTAGGGTAACGGAGCCTTTCTTTCTCGGACAGTTTGTTGCCGGTTCCGATACAGAGCAGCACATCATGGGAAAAAGCATGTTCTTTTTTTATGTAATGAACATCATTTGTTGCAATTAGCGGTATATTATGTTTTCTTGCTATCTTCACTACATGTTCGTTGATTTCTTTCTGTTCCGGAATCTTATGATCCTGGATTTCAAGATAGAAATTACCTTTACCAAATATATCGATATATTCCAGGGCTGCTTTTTCTGCCAAGTCCGGCTGTTTATGCTGTATATAAGATGCCACTTCTCCTGACATACAGGCAGAAAGGGCTATGAGATTCCCCGAAGATGCGTAATTCCTGAGTATATCTTTATCTGCTCTTGGTTTATAATAAAACCCTTCCTGATAGGCCAGGCTGACTATTTCACTCAGACTGTTGTATCCGTCCAGATTTTTTGCCAGCAGCACCAGATGATATGGCTTTTTATCATATGCAGGGGATTTATCGAATCTGGTTCTCGGTGCCACATATATTTCAGAGCCTACAATTGGTTTTATTCCTTCCTGCATACAGGTAGTGTAAAAATCAATAATACCGAACATTGTACCATGGTCTGTAATTGAAAGGGCTTTCATTCCCATTTCTTTTGTGGCTTTCACGATTTCTTTTATCTTACAGGCACCATCCAGTAAGCTATATTCTGTATGAACGTGAAGGTGTACATAATCAATCATAAATTAAAAACTCCATTTATTTTAAAGCGTTCAGCTGTCATCTGTACGCAGTCAGCTTTTATGAGACCTAAATAACAATATCAGGATTTATAAGCTTTAGCTGATAGCTGATAGCTAGCTGCTGAAGGCTTGAGGTGTTTGTGGTTAAATCGTGATGCGTAATGAGTAACATGTGAATACTATCATTGTACCACGTATCACCCATCACGCATCACCCATCACGCAGTTATTCTTCTGACGGTATATATGTTAAATTATAGACCCTTGTCCCTTCAAGTGAAGCTTCTTTTATGTCTGCAGGGTTAAAATTGAAGGAATCTGTATCAAGTTTTCTTACATCTCTCATTCTGGCAAGAAATATTGACACGTCATCTGACACTATATTGGCGAGAGATTCTCCTCCGAACTCTGTTTTAAAATGCATTGGAAATACAATGCTTGGAGAAAGTCTGTTTACAATATCTGCTGCTTCTTTTGCGGCAATTGTGGTAAGCCCTCCTACAGGTACAAAAAGTACGTCTACTTTTCCTATAGTTTCATATTCTTTTTCGGAAGGTATATGTCCCAGATCTCCCAGGAAACAGAAAGATATATCATCCAGTGACCAGACCAGGATGGTATTGGGGCCTTTCTTTTTCCCGAGACTTGTATCATGATAGGTAGGTATACCTTTAAATTTTATGTTTTCCCCTTTTACATTTACTTCATGTTCTTCATAGAAATCACTTGTTCTCTTTACAATTCTCGGCTTGCCTTCGGCTCTCCAGTGTGCATTATGATCGAAATGATGATGACTGAGTGTTACTATATCCGGAGCAACCTTTGGTAATGTATAGGATACATTTTTACCATAGGGGTCTGTTAATATTTTTATACCCCTTCCTGACGTTATTAGAAAACAGGAATGTCCAAGCCACCTGACTCTCATAAAAATAAAACCAACTATTTACATCTAAAGCTGGTTTTCATTCACCTGCCCTTCTTGACTTAGATGTATAATATTTAAAAGATTTTTCTCCCGGAGGTTAGTAAATATAATTAGGAATGGTAGTTAAATAAATGTCTCAAATATATTAATCGTGACGCGTAACGCGTCACGCGTCACGCGAGGAAAGAGACAATTAATAAATTTTCATTCCTTAGTAACCTACACTTGGCGTTAAAAAAACTATCTGGCTTTTATTAACCGCAAGGAAATCTACTGTATCTAGAGGAGTTTCCCCATCTAAATCATAGACTGTAACATTGGTAATAGGGAGAAAGTCAATCTTTTTATTAATTTCATCCAGAAGTCTCCCTCCTGGAATTACATGAACTTCTCCTTCCATACGATGGGTTGTTGTAAGAAGGACTACCGGTATTCTCTCTTTTGTTACTCTAACACCCAAAGATTTTACCTGGCAAAAATTTACCTGAATTTACGCCAATATTGCCAGGTTACACCTCCTTTCGTAGTTTCCCCTATAAATATTCTTTCTTGAAGAAATATTTCCTTCTGCAAAACTATAAGTTTTAAAATCAGTGACCAGTGACCAGTTATCGGTGACCAGTTACCAGTGATTATTTATGTAAAATTATTATTTTCACTTTTCACGACTCACGACTCACTCACTTAAGCACTTCAATAATTATTTCTCTTTTTGTTTTTCTTCCTTCATGCCATACACCCAGTTCGACTGCTGTCCCTGATTTTAAAGAACCAAGTTTGGAAATTAAATCATCATACGTTTTAACTGTTTTTCCGTTTACGTCAACTATTATATCACCGGGACAAAGTCCACCTCTCTGAGCAGGACTGTTTGCAATAACATTCACAATAAGCACTCCTGTAGATGTTGGGAACCCCCATTGCTGGGCCAGCTGTTTTGTTACATTCTGAAGTTTAATTCCTATCCACGGCTTGTTGCTTGATGTTGAAGCACTCTTACCTCCTTGCATGAGTTCATTTGCCACTTTTCTGGCAGTATTTATAGGAATAGCAAAGCCCAGTCCCTGGGCTACAGTATTTTCTGTACCTGAAAAAATAAGGGTATTTATACCTATAACCTCGCCGGCACTGTTAATAAGAGGGCCTCCACTGTTACCTGGATTTATAGCTGCATCTGTCTGTATTAAACCTTTGTAAATAGGAAGACTTCCTCCTGCATTTATGTCTCTTTCAAGAGCACTCACTACTCCTACTGTAACAGTCCAGCTGAAATGAAGTGGATTCCCAATTGCTATAGCAGTTTCTCCGAGTCTTACATTGTCGGAATTACCGAGTTTTGCAACCTTCAGTCCTTTTGCATCAATCTTTATCAGTGCAAGGTCATAATCAGGATGGGCACTTACAAGTTTTCCGTTATATTGTTTCCCGTTGTCCAGAGAAACTGTTATATTTGTTGCATCTCTTATAACATGTCTGTTTGTAAGTATATAACCATTTTCTTTGATAATTATACCTGACCCGATACCTTCTCCGCCCTGGCCGAGAAAATTTTGAGACGCTACGTAGGTATCAATATTAACTACAGAAGGTTTTACACGTTTTATGGCACTTATTACTGCTTCTTCCTGTGATGTAAATGATGCACAGGCTGAATTTAAAAATCCTCCCAGAGCAAAGACTACAAGAGCCCCTATCAGGGCACTTACAATTGTGTTGAGAATAATTAATTTATTAAAAGGTATTCTCTCATTCACTGTTCACGATCACCTCTGTATAAAAATCGTAATGCGTAATGTGTAATGCGTAATGTGTAATGCGTAGTGCACTAACAATTATATTATATCATAAGAAATTAAAAGAGTAAAAGAATAATTAATTATTCCCTGAAAAGGATTTCACCGGAATATTAACGAAATATATTATAATCGTGACTGGTGATGCGTAACGCATGACGTGAGAAGTTAACCTGTTTAAGCCCCTGCTGATAGATGAAAGCTTAAAATAACAATTTCCTTCATGCATCACGCATCACGCATTACGCATTACGTAAGAAAGGTTTTCTCTTTATGGCAAAATTCCTCAATGAGAACAGGGAAGTCTGCTCTTTCTGTCATGAGTATACAGACAGTCATACCGAAATAAAACTGGTTGCCTGTAATAAATGTGAAGAATTACTTGGCGGAATAAATAAAAAAATCGGCATGAAAAGCAGAGGAGCAAAAGCTGTAAATGAGCCGGATTTTATCAGGAAAGTCAGAGATCTTCCTCTTATCGCTCCCAAAAGGATATATGATATGCTGGAACATCATGGCTACAGAGGGCAGGATATGGCAAGGAAATCGGTTGCTCTTATGGCTTACAGGCATATAAAGAGATTAAAGAAGATTTATATAGAAAAAATTGACAGGAAGGAACTTCCTCATAAATTCAACTATTTATTCATGGGCCCTACAGGATGTGGTAAAACCTATATGGTAGAACTGCTTTTTAATAAAATCCTTAAACTTCCGCATATAATAGTTGACATAACTACTTTTTCCGAAACAGGATATATAGGTGAAGATGTGACTACCATATTAACCAGATTGATTAATGCCGCAGGAGGTGATCCCGGCTGGGCTTCCTGCGGAATAGTATGTATAGATGAATTTGATAAGCTTGCTACAAGCAGAAGTAATGCCAGATTCAGTGGAGAAGGCACCACAAAGGATGTATCAGGCCTCGGGGTTCAGAGAGAATTGCTTAAAATGCTTGAAAGCACCCAAATTCTTGTACCTCTTGATTATGGCTATTCTGCTTACGGCCAGAAGGTTTCTCTCTCTACAGAAGACATCTCTTTCCTTGCATGCGGCGCTTTTTCAGGTTTTAAAGAACTGTCTTTTTTAAAAAGCGATACGTCTAAAATGGGCCTTGTAAAAGCACCGAAAGCTACGTTTAAAGAAAAGATAGCCGTAATGTTTGAAGAAAGTGAAATAGAAAATGTAGAAATCTTTCAATCCTATGGTTTTCTTCCTGAATTACTCGGCAGGTTTACAAGGTTTGTACCCTTTGAACCTCTTGATGAGAAAACTCTCAGGAAGATACTGGAAGATAATGTAATAGATAAATTCAAAGGAGAATTTATTGATGAAGGTTTTGAACTTCATATAACAGATGATGTAATAGATTATATAGTTAAAAAAAGTATAAAAAGGCAGACAGGTGCCAGAGGACTCAGTTCTATTCTGACTAAATGTCTTGAAGATGTGGCCTTTAATACATTTTTCAGCGGCCGCCAGGGTAGAATCTCTGTCAGAATTGAAGATGGCAGACTGGTTACAAAGATTAAAAAAGGTGATGCATGACATAAGCATCAATGCATGAAATAAGGTTATAAAAACCACGCGTCACGCGTCACGCATTACGCATCACGATTTACAAGGAGGTATATTTTTATGAATTGTCCCGGTTGTTACAATCAATGCAGGGATGGAGCTAAATTCTGCAGTAAGTGTGGATACAGATTTGGCAGTCCTTCTTCTGTCCCTCCCCCTACTGCTCCCATAGAATCTCTTGAAATTCAGTACCGGCAGCCATATCAGGAGACGTATCAACAGGCCTATCAGCAGCAATATCAGCAGCCATCTGCCGGATATGCTATGGAGCCATTCAGGCCACAGCAGGTTACTGTAGGGCAGATAGAATTATCTGATTTAAAGAGAAAAGCCAGGAATGTTGTCATACTTTTTTCTACTGTTGCAGCAGGTCTTACTGTTATGTGGCTTCCTGTTATAGATCTCTTTTTTATCCTTCCTCTTTTATGTTATATGGTAGTCACAGTAGCCAGAATATTCGGTCAAAAACTCACTGTTGATATGGCAAAGGAGTTAATTATAACATGTTTTGCCGGTTCCCTGAGTTTTCTCGGTTCCTATGCATGTGGGAAATTCATACCTTTTATAGGCGGTGTTCTGACAGCACCTCTTATATTTGCCTGTACCTATGGTATAGGCGATGTGGCAATTGCTTATTTCAGCCAGGAAGGAAAAATAAGCAGAGCCCAGATGAGAGAAATTTACAGCACTTCTTTTCAGAACAGCAAGAAATATTACAGCGGCGACCTGAATGAAGCAAAGGATTCACTGGAGAATATTAAAGACTATCTAGATCCAAGTGAATATGAAAAGATAAAGAAGAGGCTGGGATGATAATGTCATTGCAGGTAACGGAACGAGCAAGAAATCCCGTCGAGCTTTACTTGCGCTGCTCACTCCTCTATAACAAATTAAATTTTCCGAACAATTGCTTCTTATACGAAGATCTTTATATAATATTATAGCGTATTTCATAACTTGTTAGAATTTAATTATAGTGAACAGTGAAAATTATTTAATGTCTTATTCTATTCACTTTTTACTCCTTTATCATGGATTTTTGTGAAACTAACTATAAAATTATTTTTATTAGGAAACTTTTTTCTCTTTTCCATGGTTATATTAAAGGTAAGAGTTAAAATATCATAGAGAGGGGAATTAAAGTAATGCAATTTTATGTCAAATCTTTATCTCAAGGGAAACATTATGTCAGACCAAAACAGGCGGTGACTTTATTATGATTAGAACTGAAAATACAGCAAATATGAATCAATTCCTGATAGCAGATGCAAACAGTTATGGTTTAAAAGCAGGGAAAACACTTGCAGCATCACAGCAGGCATCGGCAAAAAAACTTGATCCTGAAATTTTAAATAAACATCTGGGAGAAACTGATAAATTTTTTGAAGGTAAAGACACAAAATTTACATCTTTAACAGAGGAAGAAGATAAAAAATCTGTTACTGCGTCAGAGAAAAAAGAAGAAAGAGTTAAAACGGAAACTAATCAAGAAATTCCTGCTTATAGTGTAGAAGAAACAATAGAGGCACCGGAAGGACATTCTGTACATCAGGAAGAGCCTCCACAGGAAATACTTCAGGAAAAATCTCCTGAACCGCCCATTACTGCAGATACGATATCTTCTGAAGCTGCCTCATTCATACAATGGCATCAAAATTCTTTCTCAAGCTTACAGGAAGCTACTGATGAATATGTTGAAGCAGCAAATATGACAGATCACTGGTCAGGAATCGATATTTTACGGCAACTTGCTTCCATAGATGACCCGGAGCAAAGAGCTGCAGCAAAAAAGGATCTGTCAGACATTTACAGAAGACTCAGTCCTGAAAACATTGATATACCTCTTGGCAGGGGGGAGATAATAAAAGATGTTTTTATGGCAGTATGTGAAACGGAAGACAATAAGGAAAAAGAACTGGTAAAGGATATGGCAATTGCTCATATAAAGGCTTCTTCTGATCCTATAAAAGGAATGGCGAATTTCAAATTTGTACAGTCATGTAAAAATCCGGATCAGAGCTTAAAAGAAGCGTCTGATGATTTCCTTGAAATAGAAAATCTATCTGGAGATGAATTCCAGAGCGAGATAATTAATATTTACAGGCACATTGGTTCAATAAATGACCGGAATGAAAGAATTCTGGCCAAAAATGATGCTGTTGATATCTTCAAAAAACTCGGCCATGGTAAGGAAAGAGAAGGGAGAGAAATCTTTGATCAAATAAAAAATATATCTGACGGAGAGGAAAAAAACATGACCATAGACGTCGCCTGTGAACAGGTAAATGCCGCAGAAGATCCTGCCACAGGTATGATTAATCTCAGATTTGTTAGATCATGGACAGAACATGGTCAGACCTTAAAGGAAGTTTCCGATGAATTTCTTTCACTGCTAGATGTGGCCGGAAATAAGACTGGCTATTCATATTCATTAAAACAGATTTTTAATCAGATTTTTTCAATAACGAACCCTGTGGAAAGAGCTATGGCTAAAGATGATGCCATAAGTATCTTTAAAGGAATAGGAAAAGACAGAGGAAACGAAGGAAAGGTGATTTTTGAGGAAATAAGAAAAACATCTGATACCGGTGAAAGAAAGAAAGAAATAGAAATTGCCTGCGCTCATATGAAGGCAGTGAATGCCGGCAAAAATGATTACAATATAGGAGCAGAAAATTTCATATTCGTAAAAAACAATAAACAAAAGGATGAGGACTTAAAAGACGCTTCTGACAGGTTCCTGAAGATCCTTTCATCGACAGGAAACCACAGCATGAAAGCAAGGGAGATATTCCTGCAATCTTCCAGATAATTAAGCCAGGAGCGATACAAAGAAGCAATCCCATGTTGTTATAATGGCGGGATTGCTTCCCTTCGCCTGCAATGACAGATTACTGACCATAAGCAAGTAATAAAAGTTTTTCCTCCCGTGACGGTCAGTGTTACGGTTTATATGTATTATCTATGCTCACCACAGTAAATTATTTACTTGCTTCTTCAATAGCGACTGCTACTGAAACTGTCGCTCCTACCATAGGATTGTTACCCATTCCTATGAGTCCCATCATTTCAACATGAGCCGGTACTGAGGATGAACCGGCAAACTGTGCGTCTCCATGCATTCTTCCCATTGAATCGGTCAATCCGTAGGAAGCAGGACCTGCTGCCATATTGTCCGGATGGAGTGTTCTTCCTGTTCCACCTCCTGAGGCAACAGAGAAATATTTCTTGTTGTTTTCTCCTGCCCATTTTTTATATGTTCCTGCCACAAGGTGCTGGAATCTTGTCGGGTTCGTAGAATTGCCTGTTATGGAAACATCTACTCCTTCTTTTATCATGATTGCAACGCCTTCGCTTGCATCATCGGCTCCATAGGCTCTTATACTACCTTTTTCTCCTTTTGAAAACTGTTTTTCCTCTACTATTTTGAGTTCTCCCGTATAGTAGTTATATTCTGTTTTAACATAGGTAAATCCGTTGATCCTGGAAATGATATATGCAGCATCTTTACCCAGTCCGTTCAATATGACCTTCAGGGGCGTCTTCCTGACTTTATTTGCTTTCTTTGCTATTCCTATGGCACCTTCGGCAGCTGCAAAGGACTCATGTCCTGCAAGGAAGCAGAAACATTTTGTCTCTTCTCTTAACAGCATTGCACCAAGATTTCCATGACCTTTACCGACTGCTCTGCTGTCTGCAACAGACCCGGGTATACAGAATGCCTGGAGGCCAATACCAAGAATTTCTGCAGCTTCAGCAGCAGTTTTTA
>JAKPQU010000593.1 GCA_029555925.1 Bacillota bacterium | reverse complement strand
CTCATTGTATTTTCCCAGTTCGTATAAAGCAAATGCACTAAGGTATTTGTAATCCGCTAGAAATTTGCTTTTCGGGTATCTTTCGGCAAAGGTTTTTGATGCGCTATACAAATCATTATATCTTTGCTTATCAAGTAGCAGATTTAATAAGGTGAAAGCAACTTCATCGGAACTTCCGTACCCCGGATACTCTGTTAGAAAATCAACAAAAATATTTCTTGCTTCTGTATAATAATATTTACCTTTTTCACCGATTTTTTCAACTGAATCGAGAGTAGTAAACCTGTTATATATTTCCTGACCGAAAGAATAATAAACAGATTGAACCGATGATATATCAGGATAGCTGTAAAACAAATCTTTCATCATTACTACAGCTTTTTGAATTTCTTTTGACCGGACAAGAACGTTTCCAATCTGACTTTCCTGGGTAAAATATGCGTCCATTATATTCTTTAATAAAATACTTGCTCTTTCATATTCTTCTATTTTAGCATAGCTATTGGAAACCTTAATTACATCCTGTAAATTAATTTCCATATCAGGGTGTCTTTCCCTTAGAATATCGAAATACTTTACTATTTCTCTGTGATTATCATTTTTAAGACTCATATAGAACATCATAGTGCAAGCTTCTTTATAAAATCGATCTTCCAGTGTAAATTTTGACAATAACAGATTTAACTTTTCTGTTGCTTCTCTATAATTTTCCTTTTGATAATGATACTGGGCAATACCATAAAGTTCATCAGGGGAGAATTCGTATTTATTAAAAGTATCGAAATCAGAAGGCATAATTTCAAGCTTCGCCACTGTTCCGATTATTTCTTTATCCGGTTTTCGAACAGGAGCAAATCTTGGCGGAAATGCTCTGTATTTTCCTTCAAAGTTTGCTACTATTTCGTACTGGACGCTAAGGTAAAAAGATCTATCTTTGATTAAATAAAAAATAATCTCATTTCCGTTTTGAATATGATAAATAGCACTACCTTTAACGCTTTCCGGTACAATTCTGCATCCTGAAGGAATATAGTCCTTTAAGATAAAGTATCTTTCGTTATAACCTGTAGCATGTATTCTTAAAAACACAGGAATTACAGTACCCAAAGATGCCTGTTTTAAAGTTTGCACTTTAGAGGAGTCATATTCTCCCTGAACGGAAGTGTACCCTCTGCTTATTGTTTTTCCGTTAACCACATAAGCAGGGTATAAAACGTATTTTTTAATATCTCCGTATTGCGTAATTTTTTCCTTGACATAACCGGGTTTTGAATAGTGAATAAACGCTGAATAAGAAATGTCTCCGTTACCGTTAATAATAACTTCGACCTTGTTCTTATCTTTAATTAATTCGCCTTGATAAGTTTCAGTTATATATGAAGTTTCCGGAGTTACGTTGATTTTCTTTATTTCATTTCCGTTCAGTTTGAGGACCAATTCAAAAGAGGACGAACCCTCCGCATATTTTGCAAGATAGCTGGCAAAAACATCAGAATAAAGAGAAATAAAGAAATCAAGAGGCCTGTTTTCTTTTTCGACTTCTATTAACAATCTTCTTACACTCTGCCGGATTATTTCAGAACCTGCTTTAGCTCTAATTAATGCCATAAGTGCAAGACTTGATACTTCTTCCTGTGTGCTGAAAAAGTCAACTCCATCATTTTCAACAGCGTTCCAGATAAATTCATTTCTTTTTTCCAAAAGCATGTTGATAATAGTGTCAGTTTCCGGGGTTCTATTTTCAGAATTCAGTATCATTGCAAGAAGTGCAAGCCCTCTGCTTGAAAGGCTAGCTCTAAGGCGGTATAACGTATTTATATATGAAAAATTAACGCTCTCATAATGAGAAAGAGCCCATAGAATTAAAGCTTTTACTTCAAGCCGGGATTCTCTTTGAAACGCAGAATTTAGATACTCAACGGTCTTTTTCATTTTGTCTTCATCAACTTTAAAACCGTTCTTTTTTGCATAGGATAACACAAAAAAGTTATAAATCGTTGTATATAAATCTTTAATTTCCCTGAATTTTATCCAGTTATAACAACCGTCATAAAGCGTAAACGCCTGAATAAAAAGAATTTTTTGCTCGATAAGGTTTTTCAGTTCAATACTGAGACCGGTTTCTTCACTTCTGTCTTTAATTACTCTATAAAGTGATAAATCTGTCAGTAAACTTGAAGCAAATTGGGAAGTAAAAATTCCTGCATAGAAAACCGGTTCTACCCTTAGTTTCTTTAGCGTCTCAATAGAACGGGGATACAATTTAAAAACGAATTTTTTATCCGGAAAACCTTCGGGTATTTCGATAATCCTTTCAATAGTACGATTTGTATAACCTGAGATTCCTGATGTAAATTCGTTTGTCCATCTTTCAATAGGAATTTCTCGTTTAAACCGGTCATCTGCAACGTTAGCAGACAGAGAGACATTTTCACCTGCCGTTATTTGAATCATTTTATCAAGTCTAACATCTGTGAAAGAGTTTGGAGCAGCATCGTAATTACCAGTAAACCTTGTACCGATAGGTCCGCAGGAAGCGGTAACATCATAACTTTGTTGTTTCCTTTCAGTAGTCGAATTATATATACGTGCCGTTAAACGAATTTCATCACCCTCAAAAACGGAAGGCGGTGTATTTACTTCTACATGCAGAGGTTTTACCGTTGTAAATGTAGCCTGTGCTTGGCCGAATAAATCTTTTCCGGAGCTGCTTATTACAACTACTCTCCACTTTGTTATAGAATGTGGTAATTCAAAAGTTACATTTGCTGTCCCATCTGCTTTTATAACAGGATTAAAATATGCTGCTTCTCTAAAAATATACCTTAATTCCTGTAATTTTTGTTTTGATTTAGCTACTGTACCCAGCGGCATGGCAACCGTGTCATCAATATCTCCTATTTCATTCTGATTCCGGCTAATAGGCATAGCCGGTCTTCTGGCTTGCTTATATGCTCCTCTGCCGTATTGTGAACCGCCTAATCCTCTTCCGTTCGCCAGTGCTGGCATATTATCTTCTTCAGCTGCTGCTTCTCCTTCTCCAGAGGCTCTTTGCCTTCTTCTTTCAGTTGATGACATAGGTGCAGGCGAGGAAGACGGCATAGGTTGCTGTTGTTGCGAGAACATTTCATCACGTTCCTGTGTTCCGCCGGAAGTAGCTCTTGCCTGACGTTCTGCTCCTTCACGCAGTAATTCCTGATTTCTTTCTCTTGTAACACCTTCATAAACAAAAGGCATTGAACCGGCATCCTGAAATGCCTGGGTTTCCCGTTTAATATAAAATGCTTCTGCAATAGATTTAAGAGTAACGTTGTTTGCTATGAAAACGGATTCATCAATAACTGCTATAGCGAGCTCTGCATTGGTGTTTGTATTATTGATATTTTTTACATTAATACTAAAAGATATTTTTTCACCGGGTAGATATTTTTCTTTAAGATTCTGTATATCTGTTTTAATAATCTTTTTAACATTTATTTCTTTAAAGGCATAAAAACTGCCTTCTCTATTTAAAAGGTACAAAGTAATCCTTATGTTTGGAGAGTATTCGTTTTTCATAAGAAGAGGAATATCGTTCATTCCTTTTAAAACACTTACTTCTTCGTAGTGAATTATTTTTTCAGCAGACACAACGAGAAGACCTTTATCATTCTCAGCTCTTGAGAAAAGCTTTAATTTTAAATGATTTTCTGTATTTATTTCTTGCTCTTCATTCAACATAAATATTTTTGCAGGATAATCTGCTCCTGCAACGTTAAATCTATGAGTAACGGTAAGAGGCACCTGATTAGTTCCTAATGCTGTTGCAGATACAAGATATTCGCCGCCTTTTTCAAAAGACAGTTCTGTGGTGGTTTCTCCGTTTGAAGTGTTCAATGTTTTTTGTGAAATTTCTATCTGATTTCCACCTTCAGTAGAATAGATAATTAACTTCACTTCTTTAGAAACCGGATCGTTATTGAGTTTTTTTGTTTTAATTGTTAACGGAACTTTTTCTTCGACAATATAAAGAGGGCGCCCTGTTGATAATTCAAGCTTAAAGTCATGGACTTTAAATTCTATTCTTTTATCAAAGTACTCCCCATCTAATAGTAAAACTCTGACATCAAGAAATTCTCTGTTCCCGTATTTTTGAGAATCTATTTTAATTACAGCTTTACCTTCACCATCGGTTTTAATCTTTATAAACGGTTCATTACTTATTGAATACATTATTTCCTGATTAGAATATGGCATTCCGAACAATTTCGTTGCTTTTACCGTCACAGTTATTTCTTCACCAGGGAAGTATACTTCCTTATCAGTTTCAAATGTAAGCTGTGATTTGGCAGCAGCATATTTTTTTATTGAAAAAGCTTCGGTAAAAGAAACTTTACCGTCTTCGGAAGAAATGCGCAGATATGCAGTTCCAGATGATGTTGCAGGGTCAAGTTGAATAGTTCCGCTTAACGAACATGTGTCGCTTGCTTCCGTTAATCTGGAATATATAATATTACCTGTCGGTGTAGAAAATATTACCTTAAACTTTTTTTGTTCCAGAAATTGAACTTCACCTTTATTAATTCTTCTCATTATTGCTTTAAACTGAATCTGGTCACCGGGTTTATAAACAGGTTTATCACTAAAAATATAAGCCCGTTCAGTCTGTCCGCTTAATCTTCTTACTCCGCCGATATAAATATTGCTTGCTGAATAATTCTCTTCGCTTTTAACAAGAAAAACCAGATTGTCCGGATTAATACCTTCACGTTCCTGAAGCGTTTTTAAATCAGCTTTATAAACACCTTTGGTATCGGTTTTGCCCTTAAATAAAATTTTTACTCCGTTACTTATAAATACTTCAGCATTAGGGACTG
>JAKPQU010000580.1 GCA_029555925.1 Bacillota bacterium | reverse complement strand
AGTATTAAAAAAGATGTAATACTATTTAGCTTTAGACATAGTAGTCTGCCTGCCTGGTGTTCCGGAGAAAAAAATATCACGGCAACACAGGTATATTTTATTGAATTATAATGTAAAGTAGCATGATATAAGCTGTAACTGTTATAAACGTTCCAGTTTAGATTTTTTTCGGAGGAACATCAGGCAGGCAGACAGTATTTACCTGTTATTCAAATTGTTCAGTTTGATTAAAGCAATTTGGTATAAGCTGTAACTGTTATAAACGTTGCAGTTTAGATTTTTTTCGGAGGAGCATCAGACAGGCGGACGGTATTTACCTATTATTTGAATTATTTGGTTTAATTAAAGCAATTTTATATGAGAATCGTAACGCGTAACGCGTAACGCGTTACGGGAAGAACAAATTCTCATACTTCGTTGTGGCCGAATCGGTCATAGTTGTTGGTATTATAATCGTTATAACTAATTAGAATCTATATATTAAATTCTCCACGAAATTTTAACGGAAACGTGTCAGGTATTTCATCATAAGAAAAAATTTTTATTTCAGGAAAATTTTCTCTTAAAATCTGTAGCAATAATGGTCTTACCGGTGATGAACAGAAGAGCGCTGCTCTGCTTTTAATATGATCTCTGTAGAGAAGCTTTATTGCAGCTTTAAAAAAGCGTTCTTTTACAGAAAAAGGCATATTTATACTGTAACCTGCTTTTATTTTTTTTGAGAATTTAAGAAGAGTTTCTTCAGTTTTATTTGATACGGTAAAACAGTCACTTATATCCAGATTTGTTTTATGTAATATGTAAGGCAGAAATCGTTTGCGCAGTTCTTCGTAAATTTTCCCCGGATGTTTTTCTTTTTGAGAGATTTCATATATATTCTGAATGATAAATTCATGGTCTGCAAGGGGAAGCCATTCACTGACCATGTATTTAAATATCCTGTTTATTTTTGCCAGACCGAGATTGTCTTTTATTTCATTGACTTTCTCAGGATCTACAGTCATAAAATTTTCCAGTAATAATTCCGTCACCTGGAGTATCATAAATTTCTCCAGATTGTTAGAGAATATTTCCTGTATATGGGTGCATATAACTTCCCCGGCTTCCATAATAAGACACCCCTGTCTTTCTGCTATCTCGCGAAAAGATTTTTCAATCCATATGCCTTTTAAGCCATATACTTCATCCGGCCCATAGGCAGGTCCTGTAAGTTCTGTCAGATCATTTTCCAGCCCGAGAGCAAGTAAACGATCCTTTACTATTTCTCCTGTGGCAACAGTATTATCTTTAATTTTAATTATATACTGATTATGCTTCAGGGTAAGGTTATCCCTGAACCTGACTCCCGGGAGATTAAAACCGAATATTTCATAAAAGCTCTTTCTATACTGTGTCATAGCATTGAGAAGAGGCGGAGGATCCAGCCTGGGATCTATAAGAGTAAGAAGATTTAAGCCGACTTCGACAGATATGGCATCTACCTGGTTTATCGTAATAGTTTGTTCGGAAAGATTTTCATCTTTTTGGGGATCTTTTTCCAGTAGAGCACTGTTACTTTCTGGATTATCAATCATTTTATCTTCTCTGTGATATATGGCAGATAAAAAAGAGGTTAAATCTTTTAACGTTTTAGATTTTCGTAACAAAATAAGATTGGTTGAAGAGGTTACATGGAGTGAGAGAAGGATTTTATGGGATATACCATGAATGGAACCCCAGAAAACTGTAATTCCTTTCTTTAAATATAAACATGCCAGAAAAGAAGAAGGGAATAATAAAACAATGCCGGCAGATTCTCCGGCAGATTCTACAGGTGATAAAAAAATGGAGATTTTTCCTGTGGCAGGAACTTTTAATATTATTCTGTGTTTATCAGGTTTTTCTTCTATAGTTAAATCCATATCTGGCGATATCTGGCATGTTATTTTACCGCCGGAACAGGCTCTTAATTTGAAGGTAAACCCTTCGGTATTATATATGATTTTTTTCCATTCTTTAAGAGACACAATATTATATAAATTCCCTGCCACAGATATCTCTTCCTGAGGCAGGGAATTTAAGAGGTAAATAATGAGCTTTATATGAGATTTAATTTCTTCTGAAATTAATGACTCTGTATGTCTGGAAAATAAATTATGGAGTTGTTTTTTTAAGTTATCATTGAAATTCATAAATGTAGTGAGTCGTGAGCCGTGAGTTGTGAAATTACATATTTCGATTGCATATCACGTACTACGAAACACGACTCATTTCTCACCTATAAAATTTTCCAGTCCTCCATATCTGTGCCTATATCTTCACCTGCCAGATGGAGATAGTATCTTATAAGGGATCTCATGCCAAGTGCAGTAGCACCATAGGCCTGATAGGAAAATTCTTCTTCTCTGAATTCATGACCTCCAATATCTAAATGCATCCACTTTGTATGATTGTCTATAAATTCTCCTAGAAATAAAGCTCCCAGCAGAGTAGAAGGAGAATCTTTTACCATATTCTTTATATCTGCAACATGGCTTTTAAGAAGTTTCAAATAGTTTCTGTAAAGAGGCATTTCCCAGCATACTTCGCCACTGTGCCAGCAGGATTCCTTGAACAGGTTTACCATGTCTTTATCTTTAGAAAATACCGGGATAATATCTGTTCCCAGGGCAGTTTTTGAGCCTCCTGTAAGTGTGGCGAAATCTATAATATTATCGATCTTCAGTATCTGCTGCATATAGGTGAGACTGTCTGCCATAATCAGTCTTCCTTCTGCATCGGTATTTGTTATTTCTACTGTTTTACCTGACATGGCTTTAATAATATCTCCGGGTTTATAGGCATTGCCACCTGGCATATTTTCAACGGCAGGTATGACCCCTGTAAGGTTTATCTTTACTTTAAGAGACGAAAGAGCTGCTAAAATGCCTATGACTACGGCACCGGCTGTTTTATCCAGGTGCATATGATTCATGGCAGCCTGATCCTTCAGTGATACTCCTCCGCTGTCAAAGGTTACTCCTTTTCCGAGTAATCCATATACAGGTTCCCCTTCTCCTGCCCCCCGGTATTCAAGGACTATGAGACGAGGAACCTCTTTACTGCCTCTTGAAACTGCAAGCATAAGATTCATATTCAGAGACTGCATTTCTTTTTCATCAATAATATGTGATTTTAATCCGTATTCTTCTGCCAGTTTCTCTGCAATTTTACCGAGTCTTACAGGTGTAAGTACATTTGCCGGTTCATTGCATAGATCGCGGCTCAAATTGGTGGCTTTTGCTACAAATGCACCTGTTCTTATGGCGTGAGAGATTAAATCTGTATCAAATTTTATTTCTTCAGGAAAATAGATACCAAATTTCGTAACCTCCGGTTTTTTCTCTTCATGCCTGTATTTTGTAAAACTGTACTGCCCCAGGAAAAATCCTTCTATAACTGCCATTGCAGTATCTTTATAGCGAAATCCAGATGGTAAAAAACCAAGATGTATGCCTATTTTCTGACATTGAATATCACGAAGCAACCTTCCTGACACTGCTGCCATACCACGTAACCTGTCCAGAGAAAGATTCTCTTTTTTCCCCAGGCCAACGATTAATATTCTTCGCGGTTTAATCTCTCCGCGGCTGTGAACCAGCGTTGTTCCGGCAAGTTTACCGTTGATTTCACCTTCTTCAATAAGGTCTTTTACCATATATTTAAATTTTTCATCTCTTCCACAGAGCCTTTCTACTGTACAAGCATCTTCGAAAACGCCTGTAAGTACTGCATCTGCTTCTATTTCAGATATGGAAGAGTTTAATACTTCTACTTCGATCATGTAATAAATTCACTTTCCTTTCTTTAAATCGTGACGCGTAACGCATCACGGGTGGTTCGTAATGCGTGATGCATATCCACTCACTATTCACTTTTCACTACTCACCATTCGCTCTTCACTGTTTTTTCACTTTTATTTCCATGCCTTCTTTCAAATTATAGGTAAGGGTAAAATTTCCCTGATTTATTGCAAAAGCAAGTGTTCCTTCACTGTTCATATAGGCAAGAGGTTCCCCTTTTTTTACTTCTCCGAATGTAATTACGAGAGGTAGATCTATTTCAAGACCTGCTGCAGTGACGTGGAGTTTATCACCGGGTTTTACTGAGATTTTCTTCAGATCTTCTTCTGTGATATTTGTCCATGCATTCCCGAAAGGCTCATCTTCCTGAACATATACTCCTGATATGGTACCTTCATGAATTTTTGCCTGTAACACCATAAACATAACTATAGCTTCCTGTTTTATTTCATGTCCTATTGAGTCCATTTTGCCGTTGTTTGTGGCAAGGATTGCTCCTGCAGGGCTGAAAAGATCGCGGCCGTCAAATGTTCCTCTGCTCCACTGAGGGTTAACTTTTTTTGTATCCAGTTCGTAGACCGCTTCAAGCCCCTGTTCCTCTATAACATATGTCAGAAGTCCGTTATTGGGAGCTATGTAATATAATCCTTTTTTTGTTTTTATAGCTATTGCTCCTCTATCTGTTCCAACTCCTGGATCTATTACAGATACAAAAACGGTTCCCTTTGGAAAGCATTCAGTCCCTTTAAGTATGAGTGATGCCTGTTTTACATCAAAAGCTTTAACATTATGGCAGAGATCGACTACTTCTATATCCGGATTTATTGCCAGTATTGCTCCATGACAGAGCCCCACTGCTTCATTGTTAAGTCCGAAGTCGGTAGTCAATACTAAGATAGGCCTGGCCTGAACAATAATGGAAGTTAAGATTACCATACAAATAGTCAAGAAACATATTTTTTTCATTTTACCCATCTCCTTTATTATAATTTTCCTGATTTTTACTCAGGATTAAAGTGGTTCCTCTTTTGCAGATTACTACTTCCAGGTTCATAATAATTTCTCCTTATTATTGACTCGAGTATTAATGTTTACTAAATAAAAAATTTTTCCCATCACCCGTCACGCCCGACACTTCCCCCCTTAATATAGAATACTTTATTCTCCGTATTATATAAATTTCCTTCAGCAGGACTTTTGCTATAATTTTTGAATTTATATGAGCATAAAACTTGTAATAAAGGTTTTTCTCCCGTCACGCTTTACGCGTTACGAGAGCAGTTATGTACTATCTATACTCACCAGAGTATATTTATATGAAAATGATGAAGTTTGCACCTTCACTGGATGTTGATTTTCATATTTGGTTGTGACCGCTCCGGTCATGTCTGTTAGAAAGGGAATAATCATGAAAAAGCCTGTAAGACTCATAAACCGCATAAAAGTGCCTGTATGCAGTCCTGCGTCCATAGCATTCAATGAAAAGGGTGTATGGATAGCAGATATAGAAACGGGAGAATTAATTCTTCTGGATCCTTATAAGGGAGATATAATAGACAGAGTAAAATCTGTAGTGAGGCGTCCCCAGACTATAAGTTATGACGGCGAATATCTCTGGGAATATGATGAAGAAACATGCAATCTTTACAAACGCCGTATTACAGATAATAATTGTGTCCTTATAGGAAAAATACCGGGAGTGACTAGGCCGTATCTCGGAATGACCTGCAGGGATAAGATTCTGTGGATAATTTCACCTGATCAGCCTGAATTTACAGTTGCAAATAATCAGATTTCCGTCATAAAATTTCCCCGCCATATTCAGGCAGAAACCTTTGATGCTCCTACCTATTCCTGCAGAGGACTCTGTCATGACGGAAAATATTTATGGACTCTCGATGTTGTAGAAGGAGAAATCTTTGCTCTTGATCCTGAAACAGGAGTAATACTTACTTCCTATAAACTTCCGGACTG
>JAKPQU010000577.1 GCA_029555925.1 Bacillota bacterium | reverse complement strand
TGCCTGATGCTCCTCCAAAAAAAATCTAAACTGGAACGTTTATAACAGTTACAGCTTATATCATGCTACTTTACATTATAATTCAATAAAATATACCTGTGCTGCCGTGATATTTTTTTCTCCGGAACACCAGGCAGGCAGGCTACCATGTCTAAAGCTAAATAGTATTAAATTCTAATAAGTTATGAAATACACTATAAATACTATTATAGCGGAAAAAAGTGAATCACCCACCATTATCATTTTTACCATATAAGAAGGACTTATTTTCGGATGACCTGAAACAAATATATGTATATGATCTTCTTCTACTACTTCCATTGCTGATACTTCAAAACCTTTTTCTTTTGCTATTTCCATTATTACATCTTTTAAATATTCTTCAACTTCTCTCGTAAGAACTTTTTTACGGTATTTATATGAAAATGATGAAGTTTGCACCTTCACTGGATGTTGATTTTCATATTTGGTTGTGACCGCTCCGGTCGTGTCTGTTAGTAGAAAATACTATATGGTAGTTACAATTATAAACGCATGTTCGGCAGTGTTTTAAATTATCTTTGTTCATGTATATAGTATAGCAAAAAAAATCAAGTATAGTCAATAAATACAGCTTATAACATTAATGTAGCTGATAGAACCCACCCCCTGTCGTTCTGTATCTTCCCAATCAATTGAAAAAATACAGAAGGCCCCCCATTGCTAAAAAAGCAACATATAAAAAATTATAGTACATGCCATGATTGCGTTTTTTTATGACAGGTAGTTTCACTTTTACTGGAAATTGTACTTGATTTTGTAAATCTATTAATTAGTGAATAGTGAGCAGTGAACAGTGAAAAGTAAGTAAAATCCAATTTTTTTTACTGCTTACTACTTCATTTGAAGTTATTTTTTTGACACCTCAAAATATACCTGGTTTGTAATATTGAAAAATGGGAACTGGTAGACCTTTTTTATGTCATTAATTTCGAGTTTATGACAGTCAAAAATTTCTTTCCATTCCATAAAAGGAAGAAAATTAAGTGGAATATTGACTGTCCAAGATTCGAGATGATTTCCTATCCAGTCATGGGTATAAAGTATAAATTTTTCAAGGAAATTCGTATATACTTCTTCTATGATAATTATTTTTTTTCTTGTTACTCTTATTAACTCTTTGAGCGAATCAACAACATTCAGGCAGTGGTGAAGTACGAAAACGGCAAGGGATGCATCAAAAGAATTATCTTCAAAAGGAAGTTTCCCTCCTTCATAATTTAAAAGAGGCAAATCGGTGAGATTATTATCAATCATATCAATTCCTACTATATTCATATTTGTATGCTTTGTAAGATGTTTTGTAAGTACCATATTGCCGCAACCGTAATCAAGAAGAGAAGAGCAATTGTCTGTCGATTTGATTATATATTTACCAAGTCTCTCTGCTCGTAATTTTAAAATTGGACCATAGAATAGCTTCTGTAGCAAAATTTTTTGTCTGACTAAAATATTTAACGCCTCCTTTAAATATCTTTTTCCACGTATCATGCATCAGGATTTTAGAATTTAGAAAAATACAATAAGTTTCAGATTTATCAGCTAACGGTTATAAATGATCACTTTTTGTGCGGTTACCATAAAAACTTACTGCCGAATGCTGACAGATGAATGCTTATAGATCACTAGATATTCTTAAAAAATGTAATAAATCCTTCTGAATATAAAAATTAAGTTAAAAGTCCCCATTCCAGGCTTCTGTGAACTCTGATTATCATACCGGTTATCTGGGCAATGGTGTCAAAAACCTTCGGATAATCTTCAAGATATTTATAAAGCTCTTCATTTTCTATTGCAAGTACTCCGAGAAAACTGTTAATAAGTATTATGGGACAGAGTACTGCAGATTTTGTATTCTTTGAGAGTATCCCCGATGCAATAGCATCTTCAGCATCTTCCGTATTTTTTATGATAACAGTTTTTCTGTTTAACATAATTTTTTCAATAACAGTATTTTTTATTGGTTTTTTTTCTGTTTCTTCGAAGCGTTCGCTTATTTCCGGGAAAGCAGTGAAAATCTGTATATATTCCCCTGATTTATCCATGGTTATCACCCGTGCTGAATCGAAGGAAAGGGAAGTTCTGAGTTCTTCCATAATGTTTCTTAGTTTTTGCTCTATAAATTCCCCGCCTGATGCCATTAAGATAGCTCTGTTTAGAAATTGAAATTCCTTGAGTTTTGCAGCAATTTTTTCTTCTTCTTCTATTCTGAAGGTTATATCTCTTATAACACATATTCTGCTCAAAATCTTATCTCCGTCAAATATTCTCGAACCGGTGACTTCCAGTTTAAGAGGTTTTCTGTCATGTGTAAAAGCTTCTACCTGAAGAGGAGGTAGTTGTAATCTGGGATCTCCCTCCAGAGGAGCCCTGAAATATTGCATAGCTTTTATGGCACTTTCAGGAGGCAGGAAATTTACAAAATGTTTGCCTGTAAATATCTCTGCAGGGAGGCCAAATATTTTTTCTGCTTTTCTGGTTATATATGTAATAACGCCTTCTTTATCAAGTGTTAATATTAAATCATTCGCATTTTCAACCATAAGACGAAATATTTCTCCTGATTTTTTAAGTTCTTTCAGATTATCTTCGTCTTTAATCGGCTTTGTAACCAGTTCACCTTTATAGATTTTCTGAAGTTCTTCTTTTATTTCCCCTGCAGTTTGAAATCTATCTTCCTTTTTTAGAGCCATAGCTTTAAGAATTATCTGTTCAAATCTTTCTGATACTTCAGGATTTAATGAGGAAGGGCAGGGAAGAGGATCATTTTTGGCAGTAAGCCTGTTTATAGAATCTGTTGGCAGGGTTCTGGTTATAAGGTAATAGATGGTTGCTCCCAGTGAGTATATATCGCTTAAAGGATCGGTTCCTTCAATACCGTACTGTTCGGGAGGGGCAAAATGGGGTGTAACACTCTGTGCCGCTACATGGGTTTTGACTTTATCTGATTTTAGCTTTGATATACCAAAGTCTATAAGCATAATATATCCCTTTTCAGAGAGCATAATATTTTCCGGTTTCAGGTCTCTGAATACGACAGGTTTGGAAGGGTGGGAATGGAGATAGCCAAGAATATCGCATAGTTGAAGGAACCAGTCTGTTATTTGCTCCTGTGATAAATAGGAAATATTTTTTTCTACTATTTCATAAAGATTATTCCCTGAAATATACTCCATTACAAGATAATACTTGCCCTCATATACAAAATAATCTTCTACCTTCGGAAGCTGGGGATGTTCCAGGGTAACAAGTATTTCTGCTTCAAATCGAAATTGTTTTGTTTTTTCTTCTATATTTATATCATCTCCGCAGGTATCTAGCATTTCTTTTACAGCCCATTCTTTTCTTTTCAGCAGGTCATCTGCGAGATAAATACATCCGTATCCTCCTTCTCCTATTTTCTTTTTTATCTTATAACGTTCTCTGAGTATTATTCCTTCAGATAAAGCCATGGCCATTACTCCTTTTCGTCAGAGTCAGCTTTTTTTCGTGACCCGTCACGCGTCACGCGTGACGCGAGGATTATTGCTGATGAATTTTGTAATAAAAAAACAGTAGTTTTTTTATAGTGTATTTTAACTAAATCGTAAATCGTGAGTTGTGAAGACAATCTTCCACTCACTGCTTATGATAATTCCTCTGGAACTACTTTTCTAAAATTACTTTAATTATGAATCGTTATGAAACTAACTGTAAAATAAATTCTATGTTTAATAGAATTTTTCCTTCACTTTCCTATGTTTTCTCTATATTTATTGAAATTTTCTATCTTCAATCATTCATTTTATCTTTCTTATCTGGTATAATATGAATTTGGTGAAGTGGTAAAGAGTAAAAAGTGAAGGGTGAGTAGTGGAGGCGAATCGTGTTCACCCGGTACCGGTGAAACAATATATCACGCATTACGTATCACGCATCACGATTCTTATATTAAGGAGAAAAATTATGGCTAATAAATTTCTGGATTTACTCGAAGGTGACGGAGTAGTTGTTTTTGACGGAGGTATGGGAACTGAAATTTACAAAAGAGGTATTTATATAAATAGATGTTTTGATGAATTGAATCTGTCGAGTCCGAATTTGATCCTTGAAATACATAAGGATTATATAAACAGTGGTTCTGATGTGATACAGACAAATACCTTCGGATCAAATGTGTATAAACTTAAACCATATGGATTTTCCGATAAAGTAAAAGCAATAAACTGTCAGGGCGCAAAACTTGCAAAACAGGCAGCAGGTACAGCGGCACTTGTAGCAGGTTCTATGGGACCTCTGGGGGTAAAACTGGAACCATGGGGTAATGTGTCCCTTGAAGATGCAAAAACATCTTTCAAAGAACAGGCTACGGGATTAGTGGAGGGAGGTGTAGATCTCTTTATAATAGAAACCTTCTCTGATATCGGAGAAATACATCAGGCAATACAGGCTGTAAGAGAAATTTGCAATCTTCCAATAATAGCGCAGATGACAATCGATGAACATGGAAACAGTCTTTTTGGAACTCCTCCAGAAGTATTTACGGCACGGCTGGAAGAATGGGGGGCAGATGCAATAGGGATAAACTGTTCTCAGGGGCCGCAGGTAATGCTGGAGGTTCTAGAAAGAATGAGTAAAATTACCCATAAACCGATAAGTGTTCAGCCAAATGCAGGTGTTCCTGTAAGTGTAGAAGGCAGAAATATTTATCTCTGTTCCCCTGAATATATGGCGACTTATGCAAAGCATTTTATATTAAGCGGTGCAAAAATAGTGGGTGGTTGCTGCGGAACTGCGCCGGAACATATAAAGGCCATAAAAAAAGCTGTTATAGCTCTCAGGCCGAAGAAAACTATTGAAAAAATCGAAAAGAAAGAAAAAGAAGAAAAAAAGATGACCCCTGTTCCGGTAAAAGAGAAATCTGCCTTTGCCAGAAAGATCAGTGAAGGAGAGTTTGTTACTTCGGTAGAATTACTTCCCCCCAGGGGATATGATGCTCAGAATGTTTTGAATGCTGCGAAATATTTAAAAGAACAGGGTGTGGATGTAATAAATATACCTGACGGGCCGAGGGCAAGTGCAAGAATGTCTCCTCTCTGTCTTGCCGTACTTATTGAACAGAAAACGGCTATAGAAACAGTGCTTCATTATTGCTGCAGGGACAGAAATCTCCTTGGTATGCAGGCAGATATACTGGGAGCTTATTCTCTTGGTCTGAGGAATATTCTCATAATAACGGGAGACCCGCCGAAAATGGGCAGCTACCCCGATGCAACTGCAGTATTTGATGTTGACTCCATAGGTCTTACAAGACTGGTTTCATGTTTAAACCATGGTTATGATCTCGGAAAAACCTCTATAGAAAAACCTACAGGTTTTTTTGCAGGAGTAGGTGTCGATCCCAATGCACTCGATCCTGATTATGAATTAAGGCGTTTTGAGGCAAAAGTAGAAGCAGGAGCAGAATTTGCTATAACCCAGCCTGTGTTTGACGTAAGGGTTCTAGAAAAATTTATGAAAAAAATAGAACACTGTAAGATACCTGTAATTGCAGGTATATGGCCCTTTGCATCCTATCGTAATGCACTTTTTATGCAGAATGAAGTCCCGGGTGTTACAGTCCCTGATGAAATCATAAAAAGGATGAAAGAGGCAGATGAAGCAGGAAGGGCAATGGAAGAAGGACTTGCCATAGCAAGAGAAATACTGAAAAATCTTATGCCTGTTATCGATGGTGTCCAGGTCAGCGCACCTTTTGGAAAATATAAGCTTGCTATGGATGTCATAAAGGCTGTAAAGGAATAGTATCATGTGGGCTGTGACTGATAAATCACAGCCGGTTTAAATAACAATTTCTGATAAATTGATCGGTTCCGTAAAATTACTATTGCTTATTTTTTATTGTCTATTTCTTATAAGTAATTATAATGATATAATAAGGCAGTGGTTATGTTATAGTGTATTTTATAAAAAATCGCAGGTAATCCTCGCGTCACGCGTCACGCGTCACGCGTCACGAAGTATTAAAACTGATTAT
>JAKPQU010000574.1 GCA_029555925.1 Bacillota bacterium | reverse complement strand
ACGGCAGCACAGGTATATTTTATTGAATTATAATGTAAAGTAGCATGATATAAGCTGTAACTGTTATAAACGTTCCAGTTTAGATTTTTTTCGGAGGAGCATCAGGCAGGCAGACAGTATTTACCTATTATTCAAATTATTAAGTTTAATTAAAGCAATTTGGTATTGGATGGAAAATAAAATGAATAGAATTTTCAGGAGGCCATACAATGGCGCCGGAAGCAGTATATGATGAAGCGGTAAAGTGGGTCATAGATGAATTTAAAAGCGTGAAGAGTGAAAAGTGAGTAAAAACATATAAACATAAAAAAATGCCTCTTTCCACGTGAAAGAGGTATTTTTCATAAAAACTATATGGTAACCTTATCAGACATTATTGTCAGTATTATCTTCCTTTATTTGCTCTTTTTTCCTATGAAATACATTGTTCCATGTCTCTTTAATTGTGTCTCCCACTTTGCCGGCACTTTCACCTATCTTATTGCCGATTTTAGAAGCAGTTTCTTTGGCTTTTTGTCCGAGTTCGGCTATTTTTTCTTTGTTATTATAAGCTATTTTTGCTCCCACCATTACCACTGCCGCGACAGCAGGCAATACGCCACCTGTCACTACTGCTCCAATTAGAGCGCCTCCGACTCCTACCTGAAGAGCTCCGCTTACAATCTTATCTTTATCATGTTCTTTTATGCCATCATAAATTTCTTTTGCACCTCTGCCTATTTCAATGGCACCGTGAACACCACCGAGAACTCCTGCTGCCGTAGAAGCAACTCCTGCTATGGCTGCTCCTGTTGCACCGAAAGCATGTGTGGCATGAAGCGTTCCTGCCACTGCTTCACCTGCACTGCCCAGACCGCCCACTAAAGAAGAGGTTCCTGCCACCTTGTTACCTTCTTTAAATTCTCTCACACTGTTTGCTATAAGTCCCACTGCGCCTATACCTGCTGCAGCGGCAGTAACTCCATAAAGGGCAGAAGTACCCTGGCTTGCTCCGTGAAGCACTTCGGCTCCATGAGTGGCCGATTCTACCGCATGAGATGTTGCTTCTCCTCCATGAAGCACGGCATTTGCTCCGTGGCTGGCAGTTTTAGCTATGTTATTAAGAGCAACTGCTCCCAGGTGAGATACATCCGAACCTTCAACCCACAGAGGTTCATGGTGTTTATGTCCTTTTTCATGGCTTTCTCCATGACCTTCATGTTTTTCTTCTGTTTCCTTATATTCTTTCACTTCCGGTTCTTCTGTCTTTTCTTTCACTTCCGCCTGTTCTATATTTGCTTTCCCTTCCGGTTGCTCTATCTTTTCTTTCGGTTCACATTGTTCTATATTGGCTTTCGGTTCAGGTTTTTCTATATTTTCTTTCGCTTCCGATTTCTCTGTATTTTCTTTCGGTTCCCCCTGTTCTATATGTTCATTTCCTTGAAGCTCTTCAGTATTTTCCTTCTTTTCTACTTCTCTTTCCTTCTCTGCTTTTTCCTCTTTTTTTATTCCTGCAGCTTCTTTCTTTTTCTTATCTTCCGTCTTTGCTTCTTTTTCCTGCCTTACACTGGAAATCATCGTCTGTGACAGATTTTCACCTGATTTTTTTGCAGCTTCTTTTCCTTCATCTACAGAGGTAAATTCACCGGTTTCTCTATAAAAATCCGTTACTGCTTTTAAATTTTTATTCAAGGCTTCACCGGTACTTATACCCGGTTTTTCTGCAGTTTTATGTATTTGAGTAATATTTTTACGTGAAGACACCTGAGGATTGGCTATTAAAAATTGATTTGGATCACTACCTGTATTAATCATTGAAATTACCTCCCATTCATATCTATGTTATTTTATCTTCTCCAAAATTTCTTTACCTGCTTCTCTAATAACATTTCTGTGATTATAAGCCAGTTTTGTAATAAAAAGCCCTCCCAGAGCAACAGCCATAGGAGCACCTCCTATACCAAGCGCTCCCATAACCATTGTACTTCCGATGCCGACATCAAGAGAACCATCTATAATCTTATCTCTATTTTTTTCTTTAATGCCATGTATAATTTCTCTTCCTCCAAGAGCTACATCAATAGTACCGTGGGCTATACCGAAAACCTTTGCAGATGTTTCTGCTATGCCTGATATGGCATGGCCTTTAGTTCCGAGTAAACCATGGCCTTCTATCATATTTCCCAGAAAATCTGCACCGCTTGCGGAACCGGCAAGTATTGCAGAAGTTCCCCCTATAACCTTCAAGGTGTCTTTTTTAGAGAGACCTTCTTTCAATTCCATAGCTCCGAGAGTGCCCAGGCCTATTGCTCCAAGGCCTGAACCAATGACGGAAAAACCGTGAATTGCTCCTGTCATACCCACACCTTCCACAACATCTGCCTGGACATGACAGAAATCTGCAAATTCTCCCCACCATGGCTGTTCTTTATCTTCAGTCTGATGCTCTTTAAGTTCCTTATAACCCTTTAAAATATCTTCCGATTTCAACAGAACTCTTTCCGGCAGATTGTGTCCGACATGGACCTCATCTTTTATATCCTCTGTGTTTATTTCACCGGACTTAGATTTTTCCTGAGGCTTTAGATTTTCTATCTTTTGTAAATGAGCAGATTTTATAATCATACCTGCTTTTCTTCTCCTTTTATCTTATTCAAAATCTTTTTACCGAGACTGGCCAGTTCTTCCCTGTAATCATAGACGAGTTTGGAAGCAAAGACGCCTAAAAGAGTTCCTGACATAACAGGGCCTCCCAGACCGAGAGATGACATCACATATATACTTCCAAGTCCCATTTCCAGACTTCCGTCAACTATACCGTCTCTGTTCTTTTCTTTTATCCCGCATACAAGTTCTCTTCCTCCAAGAACCATATCTGCGACTCCGAAAGCCACGCCAAGACATGAACCTGCCACTCCTGCCACACCTGCTGCAGATTTCAGACCGGGATTTCCCAGATTATGGACAGTCAAGGTATTTTCAACAGTTACTGCAGCACCTGATGCACCTGCAAGAAGAGCAGTTGTACCTTCAATGGTTTTCCAGGTATCTTTTTCCTTCACGCCTTCTTTAAGGGCATTAAAGCCGATAGAAGTCATACCGACAGCCCCGATTCCGGATACAACGGTAGAAGCCATAAGTGCAGGCCCTGTTAAGCCGAATCCTTTTATTACATCACCCTGAACCTGAGATATACCTGCCACTTCCTCCCACCATGCTTCTTTCCTGCCTTCTGTCTGGTCTATTTTGAAACGTTTATAGGCAGTTAATATATCAACTGTTTCATCTCTGACTGCACGAAGGCTGAGTACATCTTTAAGATTAAAATCGCTTTTTTCCTGACTTTCTTTACTATTTTTCTGAGGTGTTATTGTTTGATTGTTAAGCTTCTGTTTTATTATCATTATTACTCTCCACTCCATCTGACAGTAAGTCTATTCTATTATATCATACAATTAAATCTGATAAAAACAGATATGTGTTAAAATTTTGTAAACAATTTGCCAGAAAAATACTGAAGGTTTTTTTATGGTCTGAGAGAATTTTATAGTGAGTAGAGTCGTGAGTCGTGAGTCGTGAAAAAGTGAAAAGTGATCAGGCGTACCCTACGCGTTACGCGTCACGACTACAGTAAAAGGAGTCGATTTAATGTACACAAAATTTTTATCAGTTCTTCTCATGTTGATATTTACATCAACACTTTCTTTTGCCGGTGAATACTGGATCAAGGTTCAGAACAAGGAAGGTGGAAAAATAACTGTTTCTAAAGACAAAGGGAATAGCTGGAATAATATAGGGAATGTCCTTATTCCTGTAAATGAACTGACAGAACCTAACCAGCCAGGTTTTACCGCCGCAGATTACGGTTCAGACAGTTCTATTGTTGCCAGTGCGGTAAATGCCATTCATATAAGAATAAGCAAACCGGGCAGGTTTTCAAGAATTTTCTCACTCCTTCCCGTAGAATGTAAAGACCTTGATAAAGATTATAAATCCTATCATGGCAGTGCCATAATAACAGATATAGAAGGAGAAGAAAGCATATTCGGCAAAGATTATTCCCCCTATATAGGCAACAGAGTCTATCTGGCAAACAATGATAATATGGAACTTCTTTCACCTGATTATGTGCCACATACAGGAGATGAGTTAATAATAAAGGTAATCCCGCCTTCTATGGAAAAACCAGTAAAATATATATGGATAGATAATAAGATTAACGGCTATGTAATGGTTGTCTATGAAGATCTTTCAGTGAGTTTCGCTGCAAGAGTATTAAAGCCGGTGGCAGGAGTGGGAGGTTTTACAGGTTCGTCTCTTGTAGGAAGTAATCGTATAAGGGCAAATCATCCGGGAGTTCTTGAAATATCAACAAGTAAACGTTTCAGAGATCTTGGCCCCGATCTGACGCCCAGAGAAGGAGGACAGACTGCTTTCCAGATTGTTCCTTTTGAACATACCCTGGAATATCCATGTAAAGAAAACAAATTTGAAGGTTTTTTCGGTTATGCCAGAATTACTCCCGTATATCTTATACTTATGCCTCCTTCAAGTGTCTTTGTGGAGAAAAAACGTTTTTCAGCTAAAGATAAAGACGGAATAATAAAAGAAAGAGAAGCAATGGAACAGGCCTGGGGGGAAAACCCCGATATAACGAACAATCCCGGTAAAGTACTCTCAGATTACTGTGAGATAAAAGATAAAGACTATTCATCTGTTTTCGGAACAGTAGTCAATTCAAAACCTGAAGAAAGACTTTACGGACATGGATTTTTTTTCGGCGGTTATTTCAAAGCAGGAACATGTGAAACATCGGTAAAAAGAACAGGAAAGAATGATTTTTACACCCTTATTGAATATAACGAAGGGAAAAATCTCACAGTTCTGGAAGATGTGCAGGATATAAAGATTTATTATACCGGTTATTGAGTCGTGAGTCGTGGGTCGTGAAAAGTGAGTCGTGAGTATTGACATAATTTATATATAAGAGAGGTGAATAGTGAAAAGTCAGAAAACCTTATCTAGTCTGGTTTATAACATATTGAAATATTAATTGCTTATGCTCAGGTCAGTATATTAAGCGTTACGCGCCACAATTATAAAGGAGATGATACTATGGCAAAAAAAATTCTATCCGTAATTATGTTTATCCTGCTGTTGCAGGTTATGTCAGTTGCATCTGAGGAGCTAACCTTTGTAAGTAAGGACAAAGAAACAAAAGAAACTATTAAGGTAAAAAATAAAACTTTTACTCATTCCATAGCATACAGTTATCCGGAAGTGACAGGTTATAAAGATAAAACTGCTGAAGATAAGTTTAACCAATATATCTCTTCTATCATAACAAAAGATGTGGAAGATTTCAAAAAAGATGTAAAAGAATCTGAACAAGCCATGGCTGACTCGGACATGCCTGCTGAATTGCTTCAGAGTTATTTTAATATTGAGTATTCTATTATAAATAAAACGCCTGACCTGATAAGTATAAAATTTTTAACTGAAGTATATTATGCAGGTGCAGCCCATCCTTCCCATGCTATATGGGCAGTAAATTATTCCCTCACATCAGGTAAATCCGTTAATCTCAGCGATTTATTTAAAAAAGATTCAGATTATCTGAAGATACTTTCAGACTACTCTGTAAAGGAATTGACTGAAAAAGCAAAAAAACAGGGGAAAGAAGAGGGATATGAGCCGGATTATAACTGGATTAAAGAAGGGGCTTCGCCGAAAGCAGAGAATTTCGCCTATTTTAATATGACAGAAAAAGACATAATTATACACTTCAATGAATATCAGGTTGACTGTTATGCAGCAGGTCCCAAAGATGTTATCATACCTTACAGTACATTAAAAGATATTATAGAGCCTGAAGGACCTGCAGGGTGTTTCATAAAATAACCTGGAAGACAATATGCAAAGAAAAAGCCAGAAGTCAGTATGAAAAATCTCTTCTGGCTTTTTCTGTTCTACTTCTTTTCAAACCTCTTAGAAACTTCTTCCCATTTAATATTTTTAAAGAATGCATCGATATAGGCAGCTCTGTCTAGCTGATAGTCAGTCATATAGGCATGTTCAAAAACATCCATTATAAGAAGCAGTCTACCTCCCGCCATATGACCTGTATCATGTTCATCAATCCACATATTCAGTAAATGTCCTGTCCGTGGATCTTCATAAAGAGCAACCCATCCTATGCCTCTCATTTTGCCTGCAGAGATAAAATCTTTTTTCCACAGTTCAAAACTGCCGAATTCAGAACAGATTTCTTTATATAAATCACTTTTTTCATCTATGATACCATTACCGCCAAGATTTTCAAAATAATATTCATGGAGTCTCATGCCATTGAATTCCCATCCGAGACGTCTTTCCATTTCGGCATATTCAGGAGTGCCTGTTTTATCCTCAACCAGGAGCGTTTCAAGCCTGTTTATAATAAGATCGAAGTTTTTCGCATACCCCTCATAGAGTTTGAAATGGTTTTGAAGTATAGTATTACTGAAGCCCGGCATACCAAGCAGGTAGGAATAGTCACGGGCCTGATAAACAGGTTTTGCTTCTTCTCCCATAACAGCAGTTAGATTTACCATTAATAATGATACAAAGATAAAAAATGCAACAAAGAAATATTTCATTTATCGTTCCTCCTTTTTTTGATTGGACATGAAAATTTATTAATAGTCTCTTTCCTTGTGTCACGCTTAGTACCGCTACAGGTAAATTAGTAACCATTTATCAGCTTCTGCCTGACAGGCTCTTACGAAGAAAAATATAGTTAGTTTCATAACTATCCATAAATAATGACTTCGTAATGCGTAAAGCGTAATGTGTGATGCGCAGGGATTAAACCCGTCACGCGTCACGCGTTACGCGCAATGTCATTAAGTTAAGGAATATTGTATTTCTGCTTAAAGGATTTGCCTCTTATTTCCTCTCCCTTGAGGGAGAGGATTAAGGAGAGGGTGTTTTTAAAAAGGCTATGTTTATAGCTTCCAATA
>JAKPQU010000573.1 GCA_029555925.1 Bacillota bacterium | reverse complement strand
AGAGCTTATATGTATTATTTATGCTCACCTCAGTAAGAGATATTTTACCATAGCCTGTCAAGGTGATAATCTCTTTATTGTGTATTTTTACTATAATAATAAAAGGATTTTTTTTAGTATAAATAGAAATGATATAATTTATAACAACATGTAATTCATCCTGACGCGTTACTGGTCACAATAAAGAAGAGAAATGAACGGAGGTATAAAATTATGATTACAGACGACATATTCTTCATGGGAAGAAAAATCACAGAAGGCACCGTTATACCGGCAGGCATAGCAAACATCACTCTCCCTCTCAAATATACGGAAGTAAGAGCAAACATCATAGGACTCCTGGCAGATGTAAAAGTCATACAGAAATTCCACAACACAATGGATAAAAATATAGAAGCAATCTATGTTTTCCCTTTACCCCATGAAAGTGCCGTAAATGATCTTGAAATAAAAATAGATAAAAGAATAATAAAAGCAGAGGTAAAAGAGAGGGAAGAAGCAAGAAAGACCTATGAAGAAGCAAGGGATGAAGGGAAAAAAGCAGGACTCCTGGAACAGGAAAGACCGAATATCTTTACTATGAGTGTCGCAAATATTGAGGCGGGACAGGAAATATACGTAACACTTACCTATCATGAAACACTTAAATATGAAGACGGAGAATATGAGTTTGTATTTCCTATGACAATAACTCCGAGATATACGGGAGATGGTGAAACTGTATCAGATGCAGATAAAATTTCTCCTCCTGTATCCGAAATATCTCAGAGAGAAGTGAATATATTCGTAAATCTGAATACAGGTTTTCCTCTGGGAGAAGTGAAATCCCCGACACACCTGCTTTATATGGAAGAAAAAGGCGACAATATCCGATATATTCAGCTTGCAAAAGAAGGAGAAATACCAAATAAAGATTTTATATTAACTTACAGTTCAAAAGGAGAACATCTGGAAAATTCACTTGCCTTTTACAGAAAAGAAGGAAAACCCGGCACTTTTATGCTCCACATGACTCCCAAAATCGATTACGGCCCAGATGAAATGTTAAAAAGGGAAATGATTTTTGTCCTTGACAGATCGGGCTCTATGAGTTACGGCTCCGGTGTTGTCGGCCCTATGGAACAGGCAAAAGCAGCCCTGAAATCATGCCTTCGCACCCTGAGGACAGGTGATTCTTTTAATATTATTACCTTTGATACATTTATAGAGAACCTGTCTGCTGCTTCCATGGAATTTAACGATGAAAATCTCAAAAAAGCTGAATCCTTTATTGACGCTACATTTGCAAGAGGGGGTACTGATATATACAGAGCAATGGAATGTGCATTGAAAATGCCTGTAAATAAAATTTATCTCAGACAGATAGTATTTCTTACTGACGGAGCGGTAGGAAATGAAGAAGAAATTTTAAAAGAACTTCAGAAAATACTGGGAAAAGCAAGGATTTTTACCTTCGGCATAGGCCCTTCGGTAAACAGGTACTTACTGGATAAAATGGCTCAGATGGGAAAAGGCACTGCCCATTATCTTATGCTTGATGAGGACATAGAAGAAGCAATTCAGAAATTTTCGAATCAGGCAGCTTTCCCGATACTGTGTGATATAAATCTGGAATGGAAAGGCGGAAAAGTGGCAGATGTCTATCCTTCCATTATACCTGATTTATATTTCGGACAGGTTCTTTATATAGTGGGCCGTTTCTATTCGGAAGGAAATGTTACGGCAATATTAAAAACCAGAACTGCAGAAGGAGATTTTATTCAGGAGTTTCCTGCAAAACTACCGGAAAAAGACGAAGAATATCCTGTAATAGAAACAATATGGGCAAGAAAAAGAATAGATGCGTTACTGGACAGGCAGAGAGAATATCCTCAGGAGAAAGCTTCTATAAGGGATGAAATCATAGGAATTGCAATGAAATATAATCTTATGAGTCCCTATACGTCACTTGTGGCAGTTGAGAAGACTGAAGGAGAAGAGGGCGAGAAAGAAAAGAAAGAACTGATTACCATTAACGTGCCTTCCATATTGCCGGCAGGGCTTAATTATGATGTGTTTTCTTCCCCTCCCGTAGGAAGCGGTTTCTCCGGAGGAGTCATGTTCAGTTCTATGGCATGTATGCCACCTTTACCGGCTCCTCAGAATGCAGGTGATGATACATGCTCTATGGCACCTGTTGCTCCTGCCCCTTCTTTAAGGACAAGATCTGCTGCCGGTATGGGCGGAGGGCTTATAAAGGTGGATTTACTGCCGACTGAAAGAAAAAGCCTTTCCCTTTTAAGCGGGGTTACCAATCTTGTAGGAGATGTTATAGACGGTGTAAAAGCAATGGTTACTCCTAAAAAACATGAGGTAATGGAACAGGTAAAAATGGACGGAACAGATTCAGAAAAGGAACATTTTTCAAAGGGTACCAGCCAGGCGTCTCGGAATAAAATTCATAAGGAAGAAGGCAGAACTGAAAAGAGTAAAACCGCTCCGCCTGTAATATTGACAGAAGAGACTGATGCAATTTTAAAATGGCTCATAAGAAATCAGACTGCTGACGGTTATTTCAGCAACCACGATGAAGCAGAGAAGAAATTTATAGCTACATCGCTTGCAGTTCTTGCTTTTATCGGACAGGGACATACTGACAGGACAGGAAAATATAAGCCCCAGATGGGAAAAGCTATTATAAATATAGTCAATAATCTGGATAAACTTTCATCTATTCCTCTTTCTTTATCTGCCTGGGTATTATTCGAATTATATCACCTGTCACAGAAAAAGAAAGAAAAAGATTCTGCAGGCAGGGCAATTCAGAAGATTAAAGACTCATGGGAAAACTTTACAGGCACGTCCGAGAAATTCTTTGCTGCCATAGGGGCAAGAACTGCCATGAGAGCAGGATTGATTAAAGAAGGAGACCTTCCTGATACAGACGACAGAATCTCTTCCGCACTGGCAGGAGCAAAAGAAATTTCCTCCATAATGACACTGGATGATTTTTTAACATCTGTTATAAGTTTAATGTCTGGAAAAGAAGAAATTTATAAATCATTCCTGAATTTCCTTGGAGGATGTTATATAGGTACAGGCCCGGAAAAAGGCAGTTTTCATACTTCCTGGGAAAGTCTTCTCGGAAGTACTGGAACTGCGATTTTTGTAATATCCTGGAAAGACAGTAAATTGATTGGGAAGTGAGTCGTGAGTCGTGAGTCGTGAGTCGTGAGTCGTGAGTCGTGAGTCGTGAAAAGTAAGTATTGAGACGTGAGACGTAGGTGTGCCCCCCTGTGGTTGCCCGATTTCGGTGAAAACACGCATTACGCATCACGCATCACGTATCACGAACCACCCGTCACCCGTCACGCGTTACGCGTTACGCGTTACGCGTTACGCATTTATACAGAAAGGCAGGCAACCATATGAGAATTGCATATACAAATCAGGATATTGATATGAGTTTTTATAAAAGAAAATACACTGAAGGTACAATGATAACCCCGGAAGGGAATGCATTACCTCTAAAATATACAGAAGTAAGGGCAGATATTACGGGACTCCTTGCCGATGTAAAAGTAATACAGAAATTTGGAAATAATTTGAATAAAAATATTGAAGCAGTCTATGTGTTTCCTCTCCCTCATGACAGTGCCGTAAATTCACTGGAAATAAAAATCGGAGAAAGAATAATAAAAGGTGTCATAAAAGAAAGGGAAGAAGCAAGAAGAGCCTACGAAGAGGCGAGAGATGAAGGAAAGAAAGCAGGACTTCTGGAACAGGAAAGAGCCAATATTTTCACTATGAGTGTCGCAAATATAGAACCGGCTCAGGAAATACTGGTTACCATCACCTATTATGAAACGGTAAAATATGAAGACGGAGAATATGAATTTGTCTTTCCTATGACAATTACCCCGAGATATATTGATAAAGATCAGGATGGTGATAGAATTTCTCCTCCTGTGGAAACAAGAAAGGCGGGAAGGGAAATAAATCTCTTTATAAACCTGGATACAGGTTTTACGCCGGGAGAAATTAAATCACCGACTCATTTACTGTTTATTCAGGAAAAAGGGGAGACAAAAAGAGAAATTCAGCTTGCAAAAGAAGGAGAACTCCCCGATAAGGATTTCATATTGAAATATTCTTCCTCAGGTGAACAGTTAGAGAGTGCTATTTCCTTTTACAGAAAGGAATTTAAGCCAGGTACATTTATGTTCCATATAACTCCAAAGATGGACTATGGCCCTGATGAAATGGTAAAAAGGGACGTTGTTTTTGTTCTTGACCGTTCCGGTTCCATGAGCGGCCATCCCATAGAACAGGCAAGGAAAGCCCTGAAGGCATGTCTGAGAACTCTCAGGTCAGGAGATACCTTCTCTATTATAGCTTTTGATGACAGGGTTGAATATATGGAAAATCGTTCTATTGAATTCAATGACGCAAATCTCCTTAAGGCAGACACCTATATTGACAGCATCGGCCCGAGAGGCGGAACAGATATACTTGCTGCCATGGAGGCAGCTCTTAAACTTCCTGCAAATAAACTTTATGTAAGACAGATTGTATTCCTTACAGACGGAGCAGTGGGAAATGAAGAGTTTGTTCTTCAGGAGATAAAAAAATCTCTCGGTAAAGCAAGGGTTTTTACCTTCGGAATAGGCCCTGCCGTAAACAGACTGCTCCTTGACGGCATGGCAGAAATGGGGCGCGGAACATCCCGGTATATTACCTTTGAAGAGAATATTGAAGATGCAATACAGAAATTTTCCAATCAGACATCTTTCCCGGTGCTTACAGATATATCGCTTGAATGGAAAGATGCATCTGTGGCAGATATGTATCCCGTAAAAATCCCTGATCTTTATGCCGGTCAGGTTCTTTATACAGTTGGCCGTTTCCACTCGTCAGGGAAGGCTACTGCCATATTAAAAGCAATGACAGGAGGAGGAGAATTCCGGCAGGAAATAGAGATAGATCTTCCCGATGAAGCTACGGAACATCCTGTTATTGAAACAATATGGGCAGGAAAGAGGATTGATGCACTCCTGAAGAAAATGTCCGAAAAGCCGAAAGAAAAACATGAAATAAGGGATGAAATTATTGGAATAGCCCTGAGATACAGTCTTATGAGTCCCTTTACGTCCCTTGTGGCGGTAGAACAGGGAGAAGATGATGAAGAACCGAAAGAGAAAAAAGAAATAATGAGATTAGATGTGCCTTCCATGGTGCCAGAAGGACTTAATAGAGACGCCTTTAGAGGTCAGAGAACCCTTCAGTATGCTCCGTATGACAGTGCAGTAGCGAAATATCAGAGAACGTCTCCCTCTGTCAGATTTGCAGGAAGGCCAATGTCAGGAATAATGAATATAAAAAGAGATACTTCTTCTACCCCTGTTTTAATGAGAAGATTACCGTCAGATAGAAGTGCTTCTCCCGTCCCTTCAGCCTTCCAGAAATCTCCATCACCGGTATGCCACCCCGCACCTTCTGCAGAGAAAGAAACGTTATCGGAAGAAGTCTTGTATTCCAGAACATTGAAACCTTTCAGAGATTTGGAGCTTTCTACGTTACCTCCTGTGGATAAAATGGATGAGGCTGAAAATGAAAAAGGAATTGTAAGGCAAGCAGGTGCTCCACTGTCTTTTGAATGTGAAGAGGAGTTTGATGATGGTGCAATGAGTCCTGAGTCACAGTCCTGTGAAATGAAGAGTGATGAAAAAATAACACCTGAAATGATTGATTTAACTTTTAAATATCTTGCAAGAAACCAGAATGCAGACGGCTCATGGAGTAAAGAAGTTCTTGAAGAGAAAAAAGTAATATCTACGGCTCTGGCTGTTCTTGCATTTATAAAAGAGGGACATACCAATAAGACAGGAAACTATGTTCCTCATGTAAGCAGGGCTGTTTATTTTATCCTGAGTAATATGGATAATCTTTCAGGTCTTTCACTGGCTGTCTCATCACTTGTCTTTGTAGAACTCTTCAAACGTTCCGATAAAAAGAAAGAAAGAAAGGATGCAGAAAAATCCATTGCCATACTGAAAGATAACTGGTATAAATTCAAAAATCTCCATGAAAAAACCTTCGCATCTCTATCGGTAAAATCTGCTGCAGAAGCAGGCCTTATGTCAGAAGAAGAATTGCCTGACATAGATAAATGGCTGTCAGAGGGAAAAGACAGCGCAAAAATTATCTCTACCATAGAAAAAATGGATGATATAATTTCTCTATTCCTCTGTTTAATATCAGGAGATGAAGAATTAATAAATTCTTCTGTTAATCTTTTAATAAATTATTATGTAAGAGGCGGCCCGGAAGAGGGGAGTATAAAGATTCCCGGATTAAATCCTGTTGACACTACTGCTGCCGGTATTTTTGTAATATCCTGAGCAGTTCCTGTTTCAATATAATTAAGGAATTAATAGTCTCCCGTATCCCGTCACGCGTTACGCGTCACGCGTCACGATTAAAACATGAAAGGAAGGTTATATTATGAAAAAATATTCAATATTAACTCTGTGTCTCTTATTTGTATCTATTTTCTCTATATCCTGTATTACCTGTTTAAAGATAGAAAAGGGACATGAACCTTCTCCTGTATCACAGACTTCACCGGCAGAAAGTCCTTCGCCGGCAGAGACAAAACCCACTCCAGAAGAGACAGCAAAAGCTTCTCCTGTAGAAGAAAAACCTTCATCTGAAACAGAAGAATTACCTGTAACAGATGGCCTTATCGGCTACTGGAAATTTGATGAAGGTGAAGGCACTGCAGTAAAAGATTCTTCAAAGAACGGCAAAGACGGTACTGTTACGGGAGCAACATGGACCGAAGGGAAATACGGTAAAGCACTGGATTTTCACGGAGAAAATCATATAGTAAAAATGGATCTAAAGATTGATCAGTCTGAAAAATCAAAAGGGGCAACATTCTGTGCCTGGGTTTATCCTGCAAGTATTTCAGAAGGAAAACATCAGGTAATAAGTTCTGATAACGGAGATTTCGACTGGTCCATATTAAGAGATATAGACAAATGGTTTGTATTTACAGGTCTTGAACATTACTGTACAGAAATGTCCGTAGATGTGAATACATGGCAATTTTTATGTGCTGTATATAAGCCTGGCAGCGGAATTACCTTTTATAAAAACGATAAATCAGTTAAGATTAACGATATAGGTTATGAAGAAGATACAAATACCCTTGCCATAGGGGAAAATCCTGAAGAAGGCTTTCTTGAACCTTTTGACGGGAAAATAGACGAAGTTCTGATTTATGACAGACCACTCAGTGAGGAAGAGATTAAAAAGATAAGAGAGAGATAAAGTTTTAAGGGGTCAAAAATGATAGCGTTTTTTTATGAGAGGTAGAGTTATTTTTACTGGAAATTGTAATTATTGAGATTACTGCCTGCGAAAATTCCTCTTTTGCCTGTATCAAGGCAATAAAGGCTTCCGTCATTACATCCGAAATAAATATAACCGTCTGACATACAGGGGCTGGATTCCACTCCTCTGAAAAATGTAAATATATTCCCTGTTTTAAAATCCCAGACTTTCTTTCCTTCTTTTCCATCAATACAGTAGAGCTTTTTTGCGCAGCATCCGACATATACAAGACCATCTGCCACACAGGGACTGGAATTAACTCCGTCAGGATAGTAATAAAGGCTGCAGGTAGTAAATCTCCAGTTTTCTCTTCCTGTTTTTATATTTAGAGAGTAAAGGTTTCTGTCATAACTGCCGAAATAGACTGAATCATCGATAATAGAGGGGCTTGAATAAATCCAGCCACCTGTCTTAAAATCCCATATTTTCTTACCTGTTTTTCTATCAAGACAGTAGAATTTTTTATCATTGCTTCCGAAACAGACAATATCGTCTGATACACAGGGACTTGAATAAATCCAGTTTCCTGCTCTGAACTCCCAGATTTTTCTTCCTTCTTCTGCCGAGAGACAGTAAAATTTTCCGTCTTTACTTCCGAAATAAACAAAGCCATCTGCTATACAGGGGCTTGAAAATATACCACCGGGCCGAAAGAAGGTGCCTGTTTTAAAATTCCATATTTCTCTACCGGTCTTTGCGTTCACACAGTAGAGTTTTCCATCCATACTGCCGAAATAAACAGAACCATTAACGACACGGGGACTGGAAAAAATACATCTGCCTGTTCTAAAATCCCAGATTTTTCTGCCTGTTTTTGCGTCAAGACAGTAGAGCTTTTTATCACAGCTTCCGAAATAAACAAGGCCCTCTGATACACAGGGGCTTGAATATATGCCGTAATAAAGAAGATTTTCACTTAATATAAAGGTAAAACCTGTTTTAAAATCCCAGATCTTTCTGCCATCTGCTGCTGAAAGACAGTAGAATTTCCTGTCATTACTGCCGAAATAAACAAGACCGTCTGACACACAGGGACTTGAATAAACCCCCATATACCCCCAGCCATCCATTGTAGAAGAACTCAGGAAACCCCACGTATCTGTCCTGAATGACCAGATTTTCCTTCCTGCCTGTGTAAGAGGCTGAAGATTGCCGGACATTATATCAAGCGGAGAACCGCAGTTAATGCAGAATTTATCTGTCCTGCTGTTTTCTTTTCTACAATTCTTACAGTATATAGTCATATTGAGTTCCTCTCAAAAATCTATGAAAAATATACAATCATCTATAATATTCAATAGATAAGAAAAAAAGTCCTACTTTATATCTCTCACAGTGATTCAAGATTTACTCTTTATCGGATTTAATTTCAGAAGTTGAAACCTGAGAGGAGAAATCTATTTTTTTATCCTTCTTCTCATCACATATAACGAACACAGGGGCTTTATCACGAAAAGTAAATTTTATGACTTTTACAGAAGGAGTAAAAGTAATTTCTTCTGGTTTTGTGAAATGTTCCAGTTTTCTTATGGTAAAATTAAAATGTGTCTACAAATGGATTTATGAAAGAAATTCCTTCGATAATAGAACCACTGGAAAAATCCTCACTTAAAACTACAGGTATCTGGTTAACCCTGGCAGAAGCCCATATCTGTGCATCCCAGAGAGAAAAGTTATGTTCTTTAATACCTCTGAGAGCTTCTATAAGTACCAAAAAATTTATATCAGTAACATAAAATGATCTTATAAAGCGGTAAATTTGTTTTTCTCCTTCTTCAATACTTAAAGGAGATGGAATTTTCCTTGTAACTATCCAGAAAAATTCTGATAGATTCTGTATGCTCAGATATCCATTTCCATTTAAAAAAAGTTGTTCTAAAATGTCTATAGCTTTTTTTTGTTTATTAATCTCTGAACCATCATGGGCATAAACAAGAATATTTGTATCTATAAAGAATTTTTTATTCATAAATGTCATCCCTTTTCCAGGTTCTTTTACCTCCTGAAGAGCCTTTCTTAAGACGATTGACCATTAGCTTCTTTGCTTCTTCCCATGCCTCTGGATCCCTTGGAAATTGAAAAGGCATAGAAATATAATGTTCTATTCCCTGGCGTATCAATTCTGCTTCTGATATACCCATCTCTATGGAAAGTTGTTTTAAACGATCTCTCTGGAGAGGCTCAATATAAATCTGCTTTCTTATCATTGCCATTCTAATCACCTCTATACATTACATTATACATTATATAGTATTAAAATACAAGTGAAAGGATGGGTATGTAGTGTAAATAGTAGACAGTCACAATGATTAAGATGTGTGTCATTACTTGTATTTTCTATCTCTCTTCTGAGAGGGAATAGCGTCATTTTGTTTCACTCTATGGCTTATTATAATAATAGGACTGAATATTTATCCACTTATAAAAGGGTTCTGAACAGTGTAAAGGAACAGATAAAATTCTACACATAACATTCATAACTTCTTCATAAGTTCTTCACAGGTTTATGTTATAATTGCTCTATCTTATATAAGGAGGTAGTTTTATGAGTGTTTTATCTGCCATGGCATTTAGAGAGAGAGTGGAGGCAGACCTGGAATTCAGAAGGAAAGTTACTGAATGTAAAGATGAAAAGAGCCGCATGGATTTTGTAACATCCCACGGGTTTGAGTTCACTAAAGAAGAGATAGAACTGGTAAAATCAGAGCTGAGTGAAGAGGATATCGGTAATTTAGCAGGCGGTAGCTGTCTTTTTCATGTAGGTATTCAATTTCAAGTATAAAATAAAAAGATTATAATTTCTCAGGAGAATCTTATGAAAATATTACTCATAGAAAATATACAGCATATTACTGTTAATTCCAGACATATAATATCAACAGGATTGTTGAGCCTGGCCACTATTCTGAAACAAAAGGGATACGATGTTGAAATAGTGAGTTTTACCTGGTTATTTGCCGAAAAAATAATCAATTATTCTCCTGATCAGATGAAAAAACTGGAGATTATGTGTGATTTCATAATAAATAAAAAGCCTGATATTGTGGGATTTACTACCATGTGTAATTCCTTTCATAACAGCTTACTTCTTGCAGAGTTGATTAAACAAAGAGATGATAAAATCAAAATAATCCTGGGAGGCCCCCAGGCTTCAGTCTTTCCTGAAAGGATTCTTAAAGAATTTGCCTTTATAGATTTGATCTGCTACGGAGAAGGAGAAAATAAAATAGAAGCAATTATAAAGGGAATAGTGAATAATGATCTGACATCGGCACCGGGTATAGTATATCGTGAAAATAATCTGATTATCAGAAATGAAGATAATGGTATGGTCAGGAATTTAGATGAACTTCCCGAACTGGATTATGATTTAATTCCTTATTTCAGGGAATTACAAAACATCAGCATACATTCAGGAAGAGGATGTCCTTATAAATGTGTCTTCTGCTCAACTTCCAATTTCTGGCAGAGAAAATACAGATCAAAATCTATAGAAAGCATCTGCAAAGAAATAGAAACGGTAAAAAAGAAATTAAAGAAAGATGATCTTTTCTTTGAGTTTACAAATGACAATATCTGTGTTGATTATAATTTTTTTACCGGTTTATGCAGGGCGCTGAAAGAAATAAATATTGATTGGATGTGTTACGTAAGGCTCGACAGTCTCGATGAAGATTTAATAAAGCACATGTCAGACTCGGGGTGTAAGATAGTATTTATCGGTATGGAGACAGGATCTCCTTCCATGCAGAAATATGCAGGTAAAAACCTCAATCTTGAAAGAGTTGATTATGTAATAGATAACCTGTTAAAATATAAAATCAGGCCCATTATTTCATTTATGGCAGGTTTCCCGGACGAAACTGAAGAAGATTTGAAATTGACATTAAATATGTTTTATAAATTACTTAAAAAGGGAGTTTACCGGTGTGATCTTCATTCGGTGTGTGTGCTGAGCGGTACACAATTATATGACGATTGTAAGGACAGGCTTGTGCTGAAAGATATTTATTCAAATATATCGGACAGTGTTAATTTTTCCGCTGCTCATTCTTTTGTCAGGAAAAATAAAGATCTCTTTTCCCATTTATATACCATTGAAGGCTCCCTTACAGATAAATATCCCTTTCTGGAAAAATTCTGTTCCTTTCTTATATGCGGTATCTACAGATTATTCCCCGATACGATAGATTTATTATTAAAAGCCTTTGATAATGATATACTCCTGTTTTATAAGGATTTTATATCTAATTCTCACAGATTTGCCTCGTTTTTTTCCGGAGGCGAACATATGAAAGATTTTGTCGAAGAAATAAATATCCATAATAATACGATTAAATGTCTGGGAGAATATACGGGTAAGAAAAGAAGTGATGATTTTATATTTGATATAGTCTACAGAACATTTCTAAAGGAAAGAAAAACCTTTATTGAAAGGTTCATAAATTAGAGAAAGGATGAAGTATTATGTCAGAAGAAAACAAAGATTTATCAGGTAAAATTTTAGCAAGGGTGGTGAAAGATGGAGATTTCAAAAAAGCATTGATAGCAAATCCAAGAGAGGTTCTCTCTAAAGAGTATGGCATAAAACTTCCGGAAGGTGTAACCCTCAGAGTAGTTGAAGATACGCCGGAGGTAAAACATGTAGTATTGCCATGTATAGAACCTGCTGCACTGGAAGAATTATCGGAAGAAGCAATAGATAAAATAGCGGCAGGAGATTTAACGGGAGAAATTGCCTTATCAATCGGTCTTCTTGGCCTTTGCACTTTACACTATATATAGTAAATGGCCATCACAGTTTAAAGACTATCCGAAAATCTCTTTTGTTTATTCAGGTTCTATTTTTCGGATAGTCTTACGGTGACAGTTATTTACAGTGCAGGAGAGGTATAATGAAAAAAATAATGTCTACAGAAGAAGTGATTGATTTTATTGAAAAAACGGCTTTTTTACATGAAAGGATAGAAGGAGATTTTCTCCCGGAATCTGCAACAGGGGAAATCTCCGACAAATACCTTTCTAAATGGAAAGAAGTTCTGGCAAAAGGAGATGATAAACTTTTCCGCAGGAGGCTTTCTTTTGATAATTTAACAGAAGATAAAGTAAAACCTCTTCTCGGAAAAGTTCATCTCAGAGATAGACATAATCTTCCCGAATGGAGCAGTATTTTAGAAAAAATCCTTAATAGAGAAGATTCTATAACCATTGAAGAAATAAGAAAAGGGAAAAATCTTTATAACAGATTCTTACTATCTGAAATACCTGTCCCCTTTGAAGAGATTTATGTGCCTCTTATTCTACTTGCAAGAGAAGAAGTGATGAAAAAAACCGGCAGTAGCTATAATCTGGCAGATGAACATGTTCATATCCTTTTTGAACATAGCCTCCTGGCTTCAATACACTATATATGTGTAAAGACAGTTTATCTGGAATTTTCAATATTTAACAGTGACTCATCCTTTACCGGTACTCTTGACAGGTTTATCAATACAAAAAAACGTAACAGATACGATGTGTTTATAGAAAAAATACTGAAAAGTAATTATATTGATTTTTTTATGGAATACAGAGTCCTTGCAAGACTTGTATGCACTCTTATAAGCCAGTGGATAGATAATATTTCCGAATTTATTCGGAGACTTCATGGGGATTTACCTGAAATCTCTGAAATTTTCAATGAAGGGAAGGATCCGGGAAAACTTATAAAGGTAGATCCTTCTGTCTCTGACAGACATAATGGAGGGAAACAGGTAATAAAACTTGAATTCGAGTCAGGATTAAAGATTGTTTATAAGCCAAAGGATCTCTCTTTAGAAAAAACTTATTTTCACCTTCTGTCATGGTTTAATGAGAATGACGTACCTTATAATTTTAAATCCTTAAAAATAATTAACCGTAAAGATTACGGATGGGTGGAATTTGCAGAGCATCTGCCATGCAGGGATGACGAAGGAGTTCAAAATTACTACAGGCGGGCAGGAGCACTGCTGTGTCTTCTTTATATATTCAGCACATCAGACTGTCATATGGAGAATATTATTGCCTCCGGCGAATATCCTGTTCTTGTCGATTTAGAAACACTTATGCAGGGAGATGTAAGATTTTTTGAAGATGAACAATACGGTCAGAGGATAAGGTTTCTTGCAGGCAAAAAACTTTACGATTCAGTTCTAAGAACAGGCCTTCTTCCACGGTGGCAGTTCACTCCCGACAATAAAGCTTATGATGTAAGCGGTCTTGGAAGCACTGATGATCATGGCATGATTTACAATCAGGAAATCTGGAAAAATTTAAAAACAGACAGTATAAGATTTGAAACAGATCGTATCAGAGCAAACAGAATGGGACTGAATATGCCTTATATTAAAGATAAAAAAATAAGTCCTTATGAATATAAAGATGATATTCTTCAGGGATTTCATGAAATGTATAATTATATGTTAAAAAACAGAGAATATCTTTTTTTCCATGATACTTTATTGAAGGATTTCAGAGGCAAAACAGTTCGTATGATCTTCCGTGCCACAAATACTTACGGCATGATTCTTGGAAAATCCATAAATCCTTCATCCCTGAGAGACCCTCTTTTATGGTCCATTGATATTGACCTTCTCACAAGAGCTTTAAGTAAACTTGAAGTAAAGACTGATTTTCTGTGGCCTTTAGTAAAATATGAAATTAAAAGTTCGGAACAACTGGATACCCCATGTCCCGGCGGTTATTCGGACAGTAAATCCCTTTATCTCGAAAATAAAATAGAAATAGAAGATTTTTATCAGGAATCAGGTTATGACCGTCTTATATCGTGTCTGAAAAAACTTGACTGTGAAGATTTAAAGAGACAGACTGCTTTAATAAAGAGTTCTTTATATGCAACAAATATTTCCGGTTCTTACTCTTTTAAAGAAACTGATATTTTACCTGTGCCTGTAGAGAAATTTTTAGAATATGCCCTGAATATTGCAAAAAATATTGAAGAAAGTGCAATTCATTTTGATGGCAGCGGAAGCACATGGATCGGAAATGAATATATACCCTCTCTGGACAGAGCACAATTACAGCCTCTCGGCTATGGACTTTACAGCGGCATATGTGGAGTGGCTCTCTTTTTATCTGCCCTTGAACATATTGAAGGAAAAGGAAGGTTACAAAATATCATTTTATCAACATTAAAACCTCTTTTCCTTGACATAGAAGATTCTCCTGATACAATAGAAACAGGTATCGGAGGAGCTAGGGGACTCGGCTCAATAGTTTACTCCCTTACATCTATAAGTAATTTCCTTGCCATGTCTTCTGTTCTGGAATATGCAAAAAAAACTGCTCTCCTCATAACAGATGAAGTTATAGAGCAGGAGAGACATTTTGATATTATTGGAGGAGTGGCGGGAGCTATTCTCGGATTACTGAAACTCTATAGCGTAACAGAGGATAAAGAAATTTTACACATAGCAGAAAAGTGTGGAGACCATCTGATTGAAAACAGGAAGGAAAGTAAATCGGGATACAGGGCATGGGCTACGGTAGAAAATAAATTACTGGCAGGTTTTTCTCATGGCGCGGCAGGTATAGCTTATTCATTACTCAGGCTTTACTCTTTTCTGAATAAAAAAGCCTGTATAGATGCTGCAGTCGAGGCCATAGCATATGAAAATACGCTTTTTCGTAAAAAAATCGGTAACTGGGTTGATCTGAGGTTCACTGAAGATAAGTCTGAAAAATTTATGATTTCCTGGTGCCACGGAGCGCCCGGCATAGCTCTCGGAAGAATCGGAGGACTCTGTGTACTGGACAGTGAAGATATAAGAAAAGATATAGAGAGGGCAATAAATACAACAATAGACTGCCCCGTTATAGAAAAAGACCATCTCTGCTGCGGTAATATGGGAAGAGCCGATATATTACTTACTGCAGGTTTAAAACTCAACAGACCGGATTTAAAAGAAAAAGCTTTATTTAAAGCAGGCCAGATAGTAACACTGGCGAAAGAAACAGGAGGATTCAGATGCGGTATAGAAGGATTTTTTGACACAGGATTTTTCCATGGTAATTCCGGAATCGGTTATGAGCTTCTCAGAATGTCTTATCCTGATATTATTCCGTCAGTATTATTATTCGAATGATTTATATGAGAATCGTAACGCGTAACGCGTAACGCGTGACGGGAAGAACAAATTCTCATACTTCGTTGTGTCCGAATCGGTCATGGTTGTCAGTGAAAAGTGAAAAGAATAGGACCTTTTTCACTTTTCACTAATTAAGGAGGTATAAAAAAATGGACGAAATTTTTTATAAAGGAAGAAAAATCACAGAAGGTACCATGCTGCCTGTCGGCATCGAAGAGTTTCCGTTGCCTCTTACCTTTACGGAACTCAGGACTTCCATTACAGGCATGGTGGCAGATGTAAAAGTCATACAGAAATTTCATAATGACCTGGATAAAAATATTGAAGCAGTCTATATATTTCCTCTGCCTTCCGAAAGTGCGGTCCACTCGCTGGAAATAAAAATAAATGAAAGAACCATAAAATCAGAGATAAAAGAAAAAGAAGAAGCAAAAAGGGTTTACGAACAGGCAAAAAATGAAATGAAACAGGGAGCCCTTCTGGAGCAGGAAAGACCGAATCTCTTCACCATGTCTGTGGCAAATATTGAACCGGGGCAGGAAATATTTGTAACACTTGAGTATTATGAAACAATTGCCTATGAAGACGGAGAATATAAATTTGTCTTTCCCATGACGGTAACTCCGAGATATAACCCTCAGAGTGTTACAGACAGGGAAAGAATATCTCCGACCTTTCAATCACCTGACAGAACCAGAGAAATAAATATCTTCATAGATTTAGACGCAGGTTTTACGATAGGAGAGGTAACCTCTCCGACCCATCTTCTCTATATACAGGAAAAAGACGAACACATACGAGAAATACAGCTTGCGAAAGAAGGAGAAATCCCGAATAAAGATTTTATATTGAAATACTCCTCTGACGGAGAAAAAGTTGAAGAGACTTTTACTTTCTACAGAGAAGAAGGTAAAACAGGAACCTTTATGTTCCATCTGACGCCGAAAATAGATTATGGCCCTGAGGAAATGTTAAAAAGAGAGATAATATTTGTTCTGGACAGATCCGGTTCCATGGAGGGAAGTCCTATGGAACAGGCTAAAAAAGCCCTTAAAGCATGTCTTCGCACTCTGAGACAGGGAGATATGTTTGCCATTATTAATTTTGATGATCAGCTTGAAGTTTTGTCTGACACCTCTCTCGCATTTAATGATGAAAATCTAAAAAAAGCAGATGATTTTGTAAATGCCACATCTGCAAGGGGATGGACTGAAATACTACCTGCTATGGACTGTGCTCTCCGTATGCCGGTAAATAAAGAGTATTTAAGACAGATTATCTTCCTCACCGACGGTGCCGTCGGCAATGAAGATCAGGTAATAAAGGAAGTGGAAAAAATCCTGGGTAAAGCAAGGATTTTCACCTTCGGCATAGGTTCTTCCGTAAACAGATATTTACTGGATAAAATGGCGGAAATAGGAAGAGGAACGGTAAACTATCTTTTAGAGAATGAAGATATAGAAGAAGCCATACAAAAATTTGCCAATCAGGCTGCTTTCCCTGTACTGGGTGATATTTCCCTTGAATGGGAAAATGCTTCTGTAACAGATGTCTATCCTCTTCCTGTGCCTGATGTATATTTCGGCCAGGTGCTTCAACTGTTTGGCCGTTTCCATTCTGCCGGTCATACAAAAGCTATTCTTAAGGGAAGAACAGGGCAGGGAGAATTTGCTCAGGAATTTTCTATGGAACTTCCCGAAAAACATGATAAAAATCGTGCTATTGAAACCATCTGGGCCAGAAAACGAATCGACCATCTGCTCGGAAGACTCAGAGAATATCCGCAGGAAACTCATTCTATAAGAGATGAAGTAATAGGACTTTCCATGAAATATCATCTTATGAGCCCCTATACATCACTTGTAGCAGTGGAAAAAGACGACAGAGAAAGAGAAAAGAAAGAAATAATAAGAGTGGATGTTCCCCTTATGGCGCCGGAAGGATATGAGTCTTCTGTTACGCCTGTTCCGATGCAGGTGCCTTACCCTTCATTCCAGTCAATAACCATGTCCTCTATACCAGATAGCGATGATCTATCTTTAGATTCTTTTGAACTGTGTGCCGGTTCCGGTATAGATTCAGCGGGGCTCTCTTTTTCCATGGATAAGTTTTGCGAAGAGTGTGAACCTGAATGTATGCCGCCTGATGCGCCTCATCCGCCTGCTCCTTCAACTGTGCCGGCACCTCCTCCTCCGAAGGGTTTGATGAAGGTACAGAGTATTTCGGATGCTTCTACAAAATATGACGGCCTGGACACAAAGAATTCTTTCGAGTCAGATACGGAGATTGCTTTCGAAAAAGTTGAATACGATATGTCGGAAAAACTTTGTTTTGAAGATGTTTCTTCAGAGGAACCGGGCAGTGTATTTCTATCTGACGAACTTTCGCCATCTCCTGTATTCGAAGAAGATATTTCGTATGATGATACTCAATGTTCCATGAAAGAATGTGAGGCCACTGAACTTTCGGAGAAAATTTCTGTCATGGATATAAACGAAAGACTTAATCTTACATTAAAATATCTTGCAAGAAATCAGACTGCAGAAGGCTCATGGAGTAAGGATGAAGAAATCTCAAAAAGACTGGTGTCAACATGTTTCGGCATACTTGCTTTTATAAATGAAGGTCATACGAATAAATCCGGAAACTATAAGCCTCAGTTAGAAAAAGCCGTTTATTTCATCAAAAACAATATGGATAAACTTTCAGGTCTTTCTCTTGCACTGGCTTCAAACGTATTTTTTGAACTTTACCGTCTCTCGGGAAAAAAGAAAGAAAAAATTGATGCGGAAAAAATTCTGGAGAAACTCAAAATTGCCTGGAACAGTTATGTAAGTGTGAATGACAGAATTTTTGCTTTCCTTGCAGTTAAATCTGCCGTTAAAGCCGGTCTTGTTAAAGAAGAAGATTTTGACTGTATAGATAAATGGCTGGTTGCAGCGGGAGAAGAAGCCAAAAAAGTAACAGGTATAATTACTGTTGACGATATGTTTACAGGACTTATTGCAGAAGTCACAGGAAAAACAGATTTATACGCAGCTTTTCTGAAACTTCTCTTAGATTATCATATTGACTCAGGTGAGGATTCCGGTTCTATAAGAATCCAGGGGTTATATGCAGTCATGCTGGATATAACTGCCATTGGAGCCTTTATTATATCTGTCGGATCAGAACGATGAAAATTTATCTAAATAATTTAACAAATTGTTAACAAAATACTATTACTTTTTTAAAAAATTTTTTTATAATTAAAGATAAAGTAAATTACAATCAGTTTTATAACAATCCATAAATAATGACTTTGTAATGCGTAATGCCTGATAAGAAGGGATTAAACCCGTAACGCGTTACGCGTTACGCGTTATGATCATTTGAATTATAATAAGTTATAAAACACATTATAAAAGGGGGGTAATCTATGCAAATAAATAACCTTGGTTTTAAAGCCACAGACCAGCCTCGTCAGAAAAAGGTAAAGGCCGATTCCGCACCTGATAATCAAAAAGATCAGGTAATACTCTCTGGAGACAGGGGATGGCCAAATCTTATAGTTGGAGCCTATACAGGCAGGCTTAATCCTCAAATTCCTCCGGGAGATAATTATCAACTCATCCCTATAGGACTGGAAATTAAAAATGGTGTAGGCATATCACTTGATGGAGAATCCATAATAGTTACCAGACCAGATCAGCAGGGAAAGATAAGTATAACAGGCCATCTTGAACCTGGGCCGGGAGAACCTGCACCTCCGTCGGGAGGAGTGCTTTATCCTCAGAGAGATTTCCAGGTTGTAAGCGACAAAAATGCCACTAAAATTGATGGTCATTATGACTGGCAGGATTACACAATAACAGATAAAGACGGCAAACTGGAAATAGACTGTAAAGATGACGAAGGCGGAAGATTTGATTATCAGGTAGTCAAAAACGGAAATACCACGTTTGTAAAGGGTAAATATGCTGTTCAGAACTTCGTCATAACAACGGAGGGAAATAAAACCCTTGTAAAAGGTTATGACGACAATTTAAGTTATACCATTACTACGGAAGGAAATGTTACAAAAGTAAAAGGAAATATTCCTGAAAGAGAATTTACTATTACCGATAAAGGAAATGAATGGGTTGTAGACGGCCATATGGCCTATCAGGATTTCAACGTAACGAAAAAAGGTAACGAAGTGGTAATAAAAGGTTATTATCCGCAGCAGAAATATGTTGTAAAATATGGCAGTTAAAACGGCCCGGGTGGCAATTACTACATAATAAAAAAGGCTATCATTGATAGCCTTTTTTATTATGAGAAAAATCTTATTCTTTTACCTGGTTGTTGCTTTCTCCGCTTCCATTGACCTGACCTTCAATTACTCTTTCAAGTCCTTTTCCCACCAGGTTCCCTGCTCTACCTCCCAGGTAGCTTCCTCCCTTGAAACCTGCCAGGGCTCCTGCTATAAGACCGACGATTCCGCCTACAGGGCCTGCTATGGCAAAGCCTGCCATGACACCGAGATAGGGACCGATAAATCCGCCCGCCACAGCACCGGCGGCACCACCTATGCCTACGGAAGCAGCTCTCTTAAGACTGGCTGTATCTTTATCTTCTGTATCAGTTTCTTCTTTTATTATCTCTTCTGCAAAGGTCTTTACAAGAGCAATTTCACCTGTGTCAAAATTTAATTTCTCAAGTATTTTAACCAGTTCTTTTTTAGTAACCTCTTTATTTTCCATAGAACTCAACATGTCGATTTTATATTCAGGAAGCTTATCGCTGAGGCTTTCTATGGTTTCGTCTGTTATCATGTAAGAATCAGGAATTTCCTTCGTTCCTTTCGGCTTATCTGCATATTCTTTTACCAGATCTATTTCATCACCTGTTAATTCCATCTTCTTCAGAATTTTCTTTAATTCTCTTTTTGTTACTTCTTTATTTTTAAGTGCATTTACGCGATCCAGTTTGTATTCTTCTATCTTACCGCTCAGTTTCTCTATTGTTCCCTCGTTTATTTTATATAATTTATTCCACGGCATTTTTGATATGACCCAGTTTACGGCCTGGCCTACAGGCCCTGCTATAACTCCCACCGTGGCCTGTACCACTGCATTTGCCTGCTCGGCTGTAATTTCTTTTTTATCTATGGAGCGGTTTAATTCTGCCTTTGCACCTTCTATAGCCATGCCGGGAATACAGAAGAGTTTGCTCGCAAAACAGGAGCCTGCCGCAAAGTTCATGGTGGCGTTCATCTTCAATTTTTTATCTCCTGTTTTTTCTGCCCTTCTCATTTCACCGAGCCCTTTAAATGCCTGTGCCAGTCCACCTACAAAAGATATTAATGCCAGGCCGTTCTGCAGATATGGAAGCTGTTCCATAATCTCTCCCATAAGTTTTCCTGTTTCCCTGAAGGCTTTATTATCTATAAGTCCCTCAAAAAATCCGTTCTTCTCCAGTTCCTGCATACGTTCAAATTTTTCAGGACATGTTGCTTTTAATTCTTCAGGATGTCTGTGATAATAGGCAAAGCTTTCCGCAAAATCATCCCATTCGGCAGGATACCATCCGGGGCCTGTTTCCGCATAGGGGGTAATATAAGGAGCTTTACCCCAGGGAGCTTTGCTGCTTTCTGAGAAAAGTTTCGGGAGGCCGAAGAGACCTGTTTCATAATCTTTTGCATGACCTATTTCATGAGTCGCTACTTCTTTGAGCCATTCAACATCATTGCCCACAGATTTCCGTGAAAGAAGGACAAAAGGAGAGAAAGGAACAGGGCCTGCTCCGCCTGAACCGCCCGGAAGAGAACCTGCCATGGTTATACTTTTTACTGCTCCTACATCCTTTAGAGGCAGACTGTCCAGGACAGACACAACTGCTTCTCTTTCCTGACTGGTCATGCCAATGAGGCTGGGATAAATAAATCTGGGAAAGGCTCTTATTGTTTTAAAAAACTGTAAAGCCGAATTTAATGCGTCATGTGTTTTCGGGCTGTTATCTAAGTATTCCGATGTTTTTTCTGCACTTTCATAGACAGCTTCCAGTCCTTTTGCAATAGCTTCTTTCATCTTTTTTAAATTATCAGCAGGGTTATTTTTGACCTCAGGTTGAGAACTTATTATTGCACTGTCTTTTACTTCTTCCTTTTCATTTCTTTTTTCCGGCCCTTTTATAACGGGATTTTTTATATATTGAGCAGAATTATTTATTTTCATAGAAAATTACCTCCAGAAATTACAAATCTCCAAAATAAAGTATAACTCTGACTGTACATTTTAACAAGGTAGTAAATGTTAATAATATGTTAAAAGATTGCCAGATTCTATTTTTTTAATATAATTGGGAAGCATAAGTATTAAAAATTAAATAAGGGCTAATTTAT
>JAKPQU010000570.1 GCA_029555925.1 Bacillota bacterium | reverse complement strand
AAGTCCTAACTGTTCAAGCTCTTTTTTGAGAAAAACAGCCAGATCCTTCTGCCTTTGGGTACTTGGAAGAGTTGTAGACTCTTCGTCAGAAGTAGTATGAATCTTAACATATTCTAGAAATCTTTTTACCAGATTTTCCATCTTTTCCTCCTATTTTAAGGATCCCCATACACTTTCTATCCATGATGAATTATCTTTATAAAAAAGAAGCTGCTTATAATCCTGCTTTGCGATCAAAGAACCTATACTGTATGCAAAACCTATACCGCTGTAATTCTCTGTCTTATCAGTATATACATACCCTGAAACCAGAAATTCCTTTATCTGCGGTATACTTTGAATCACATCGGTCATGACTGCTTCAAAAGAGCCCAGATAGTATACTGGCAAAAGCTCCTGCCTGGACTTGATTGAACAAAGCGATTCTTTTATGAATGACTTAAACCCGCGAAGTCTTACAGCGCTCATCGAAATATTTTTATAGCCTTTATAATATTTGGCATACGAAGAAACAAGAGCTTTTAAAAGTTCTTCATTATCTCCTCTGTACTCTTTTAGAAATTCATAGTGCCATCCCTGGACATCTTCAAGAAAGGCAGAGCCTACAAAATAATCGGCCAACTCAGATACTTCATAAATTATTTCAAGACATGACATATTACAGGCATCAAATCCAACTATATCTGTATTTCTTCCACGTTTTTGCTTAAGTGATGATAAAATGCTTCTTACATCGCCTATTTTAAGAAAAGTTCCGGAAGTACTGTCCTGAACTATTGATTTCATACTCTTTACATAGCTTTCATCCAGCCAGCCGCTTCCATGATTCCAAAAGTCTAAGAACAGATCTGTGTTTTTATTTTCAGAGGCCACTTCTAAAATTATGCTCTCAGCAGCCGCACAGCTACCAGAATCAATTTCCGCTTCTCCACTGTTATATGTCTCAATCAGTCTTTCAATGCATGCATAACTTCCTTCAAACTTATAAACAGTCCACAGTCTGTCTGGTTTGCTCTTATAATCGGCAATGAAGTTAACCGTCATATTTAGGGAACTGTTTGCAACAGCATCACATATTTCGGACAGATCCTCCCAGATATGATCTGTCCATGATGTAAGGCTGTTATCTCCTCCTGAGTATATGACCATCTGAAAC
>JAKPQU010000562.1 GCA_029555925.1 Bacillota bacterium | reverse complement strand
AAGTCCTCAGAAGAGTAAGAGAACTTCATGAGTCAAACCCGATGCTCGGTCTCAGAGTATGCCGTCTCGGCATAGTATATCCTGAGATTTATGAAATGCAGGTAAGGGCTATATTTGAGGCAGCATGTCAGCTCGTAAAAGAAAAGGTCAATGCAGTGGTAGAGGTTATGATACCCGGCGTGGGCCATCAGCAGGAAATGAAATTTACCCATGACAGTGCCAGACGTATAGCCGAAGAAGTGATAAAAGAAACAGGTGTCCATGTTGATTACAAGATAGGCACTATGATAGAACTTCCAAGAGCCTGTACCGTAGCAGATCAACTTGCAGAATATGCAGAATTTTTCTCTTTCGGAACCAACGATTTAACTCAGACAACCTTTGGTTACAGCCGTGATGATGCAGAGAGAACCTTTATTCCTGCATATTTAAAGAAGCATATTCTGAAGGTCAATCCTTTTGAAGAATTAGATAGAGATGGTGTGGGCAAATTAATGAAGATGGCCATAGAGCTTGGTAAAAGTAAAAGAGCTAATCTTAAAATAGGTATCTGTGGCGAACATGGTGGAGAGCCTAATTCTGTAGAGTTCTGCCACATGGTCGGTCTTAATTATGTAAGCTGTTCTCCTTACAGAGTTCCTATTGCAAGACTTGCTGCAGCTCAGGCCAAGATTAAGAACGGTTAGTGAAATGAGGCCGGGTAAGTGAGTGGTGAGTGGTGAGTGGTGAGTGGTTTTCACTGCTCACTACTCACTGTTCACTGCTCACTGATATATGGGCAGGATAACAGAAGAACTCATAGGAGAAATAAAAAATAAAAATAATCTGCTCGATCTTATATCCTGTTATGTTACCCTGAAAAAAAGCGGAAAGAGTTATCAGGGACTCTGTCCTTTCCATTCAGAAAGGACTCCTTCTTTTTCAGTAAATCCGGAAAAAGGTTTATGGTATTGTTTTGGCTGCAGTAGCGGAGGAGATATTTTCGACTTTCTGAAAAAAGTAGAAAACCTCTCTTTTTTTGAAGCTGTAACATCTCTGGCTGAAAGAGCTGGAATAGCCATACCGGAATCTGAGGAAACAGGATATTCCGAAGCTTATAAGGATAAAAAGGATCTCTATGCCCTTAACGGACTGGCAGCGGATTTTTATCACTGGGTTCTTATGAAACAGACAGATAGTATTGCTGTCTCATATCTTAAAGAGAGAAATGTGACCGGAGATACAATAGCAAAATTCAAAATAGGTTATGCACCTTTTGATAAGCAGTCTCTGGTTAAAGTGTTAAATAAAAAACAATATTCTATGGAACTGGCTCTCAGCGGAGGCCTTGTAAGAAGGGAACAGGACGGTCATTACAGGGATTATTTTATAAACAGGATTATGTTCCCTATTTTTGATCTCCGTGACAGGGTTATAGGGTTCGGAGGTCGTATAATAGGAGACGGTAATCCGAAATATTTAAATACTCCTGAGACCCCAGTTTTCAATAAAGGAAAAAATCTTTATGGTCTTAATATGGCCAGAAAAAGAGAAGATAAGACTTCTCCTTTAATACTTACAGAAGGTTATATGGATCTTCTTTCGGTAAGCCAGGCAGGATGGGAAGGAGTGGTTGCATCTCTTGGTACTTCTCTTACTATGGAGCAGGCCAGTCTTCTGAGGAAATTTACTTCAGAGGTTATACTCGCCTATGATGCAGATACGGCAGGCGTGTCTGCCACAGGTAGAGGAGTGGGGCTGTTAGAAAGTGCGGGACTTTCTGTTAAATCTTTAATCCTGCCAGAAGCAAAAGATCCTGATGAATTCATAAGACTTAAAGGAAGAGATGCTTTTCATAAAATCCTGGAAGACAGGGTGGATTATTTTATCTATCTCATTACATGGCTTGAGAAGAAATGTGATCTTACTTCAAAGGAAGGTAAAGAGTATTTTTTAAAAGGTATTGAGCCGTTTATGACAAATGTTCAGAATTCGTTAAATCGTAATGAATATTTTAAAATTATAGAGAGCAAGAATCTTGGAATTTCCGGCAGAGAGCTCATGTCCAGATTCAGAACTTATAAAGAAAAAAAGAATTTAAAAGTTCCTGTTGATACAGGAAAATCTTTTGCTGATACCGAAAGAATACTACTTCGTTTAATGTTGCAGAATGAAGATGTTATGAAGCTGGTCTTCCAGAAATTTAAGCCAGACGAATTTTCTGATTCTATATGTCATAAAATTGCTCAGAGCTGTTACGAAAAATTCCTTGCCGGACGGGAGTTTTCTTCAGAAGAACTGGCAAAGGAATTACATGATGAGAAAGAAAAAAAGGTTCTGGCAGAAATGTTGTTACTGGAAGATAATTATCCTCACGGTGAAGGATCTGTTCTCGGGTTAATAAAGACTTTAAAAGATAAAAAGTTAATTGATAGAAAGAAGGAAATAGATTTGATGTTAGCACAAGGTAAAGTGAAACCTTCTGATGAGATGTTTAAAGAGATTTACAAAGAATACCAGAAACTCCTGCGTTATTTGAAGGGAGGAAAAACTTTAAATGAATAGCGGAAATAATATGCCTCTTCATGTAAAGGATTTGATACAAAAAGGGAAAAAGCACGGCACCCTTACTTATGATGAGATTAATGAGGTTTTAGATACAGAACAGGAACTTACAGAAGAAAAGCTGGAGTCCTTATTTGATATTTTTACCAGTGAAGGTATAGAAGTTGTTGATGATAAAAATGAAGCTATCAGCAAAAAAGCTCCTGATGAAGAAGTAGATGTGGAACAGTTTTTTACCCTTCCTGAAGGTGTTTCTCTTGATGACCCTGTAAGAATGTATCTTAAAGAAATAGGAAGAGTTGAACTCCTTACTCCTGAACAGGAAGTAGAACTGGCTAAAAGAGTGGAACAGGTTGAAGTACTTGAGGATAAAGCCTATAAATATTTTGCGGAACAATACGATTTACTGGAAGAGATTGATTATGACAGAAGACTCAGAGAGGAAACAAGACATAAAGTTAAAGTATTACTCAAGCAGGAATTACTTCAGAAAGATGGAGAGCGCAGGTATAAGGAACACTCACTGAATGAATTAATAGAAAAAACTATGGAGAAAATAATTTTTCAGGAATTTATATTGAAAAATAAATCTAGCGTTCTTTTCAAGCAGTTATTAAATGGGGGACCTGAATTGATTTTTTTCCATATAGGTCAGATAGTGTCCTGTCTCCCCGATATACTCTTTCAGCTTTATCTGCGTCCTTTCTGTGTTATATGGTCTGATATGGTTGAACTGCCTTTTTCCCCTTCACAGAAAGATACAGAACGTGAACTGTCACGAAGAAAATTTGATGCAGAAGAAGCAAAAAGAGAACTTATAGAAGCCAATTTACGTCTTGTAGTAAGTATAGCAAAAAAGTATGTGAGCCGTGGTATGTTATTTCTAGATCTCATACAGGAAGGGAATCTTGGTTTAATAAGAGCAGTAGAGAAGTTTAATTATCATAAGGGGTATAAATTCAGCACCTATGCAACATGGTGGATAAGGCAGGCCATAACAAGAGCTCTTGCCGATCAGGCCAGAACCATACGTATTCCCGTTCATATGGTGGAAACGATAAACAGACTGATAAAAGTTTCCAGAAGACTGCTTCAGGAACTGGGTCGTGATCCCAGCATAGAAGAAATAACCCAGCAGATGTATCCTGTAGACAGGGAAGAAATAAAGAAACAGCTCAGTGACCAGCTTGGAAGAAAACTGACGTCAAGAGATAAAAAATTTGTAGATGAAGAAATTAAAAGGCGTACGAGATATAATCTTGAACGAGTAAGGGAAATAATTAAAATAGCCCAGGAACCTATTTCTCTCGAAACTCCCATAGGTGAAGAAGAGGACAGCCATTTAGGTGATTTTATTGAAGATCATGAAGCAGTTGCCCCTGCAGAAGCTGCATCTTCCATCTTACTTAAAGAAAAAATGGAAGATGTTATGGAAAATCTCACTGAAAGAGAGAAAAAAGTCCTGAAACTTCGCTTCGGACTTGCAGACGGAAGGCCGAGAACCCTGGAAGAAGTAGGACAGGAATTTGGTGTTACAAGAGAAAGAATTCGTCAGATAGAAGCGAAAGCCCTGAGAAAGCTCCGTCATCCCGCCAGAAGTAAGTGGTTAAAAGATTATTGGGAAGGTCAATAAATCTATTGACAAGTTAAAAAACTTTTGTTATAATCAAACCTCGTAAGTTTGAAGTTTGATGAAAACATCGGGTCCATAGCTCAGCGGTAGAGCAATCGGCTCATAACCGATCGGTCTCTGGTTCGAATCCAGGTGGGCCCATGAACATATGCCCTCATCGTCTAGTGGCCTAGGACACCGCCCTTTCACGGCGGAGACCGGGATTCGAATTCCCGTGGGGGTACCAGAAACAGTGAGCAGTGATCAGTAAGCAGTGAACGTCAGATATAAGTCTTTATTAACAGGCTTTTATCTTCTGGTAACTGGTAACTGATCACTGTTCACTGTAAAGGGGCGAATAGCTCAGTTGGCAGAGCATCTGCTTTACACGCAGGAGGTCACAGGTTCAAGTCCTGTTTCGCCCATAATAAAAACCATCTTTTAATTAAGATGGTTTTTTCTTTTCTAAAAGATAAAAAGAGGAAAAATATTCTTGATGAAGAATGTTTATAACAGATTGCAATAGAAGGAGTCAGGTTAATGAAAGATTTATGGAAAATATATCGATTGCAGGCCTATGAAAATGATCTTCTTTATCTGAGAGAACAGATAGGCCTTCTTGATCCGGGAAAGGAACTTGAAGAGAAAAAAAATAATGCTTCTTCTCTCCTGAAAACCGGCAGGGATAGGCAGGACGCCAATAATAAGAGACTTAAAGCTCTCAGTTTTGAAACACTTGAACTGGATAAACAAATAAAAACGATAGAAGATAAGCTTTACGGCGGCAGACCCGTTAATCCCAAAGAAACTGCACAGTGGCAGAAAAAGATTGACGATATAAAAAAGAAAAGAGAAACCATAGATGAAGAAAGTCTTACATTGATTTATGACAATGAAGGACTGGTGGATGAGATAAAAAAACTGGAACAGGATTATCAACTGGTAGAAGAGGAATATAAAAAATATTATTCTGTTTATGAAGGACAGGTCAAGGATCTTAATTCCAGGATAGAAGATATTGAAAATAAGAAAAAGAAAATCATAGAAAGTTCAACCGAAGAACTGTTAAAAATATATGAAGATACAAAAATGAAACGTGGAGGAGTTGCTATTGTAGCTCTACAGAAGAATTTCTGTACAGGATGCGGTATGACTCTATCGGAAAGACTTATAGAAAGAGCCAGGTCAAGAATGACCCTTGAATACTGTGAACACTGCGGCAGGATATTATACTGGGAGGGAGATAAAGGATCAACCCCGCAGGCTGTATCCAGTCAGGCATAAATATAATGCATAGAAAAATTCATTTTTATAGCGTTTAGTTTTATAGTTATTTAATGGTTATGAGGGCCGGGTGCCGGGTCAGGATGCTTAAAAATCCGGAACCTGAACCCCAAAAACCAAAACCTAATTTTAACTTAAGGAGGGAAAAAGAGGTTTCTGTTTTTCTGAAACCATTTATTATGAACGCTTTCAGACCCTGTAAATTTAGAAAATCCAAACTTGGTATATTTCAATGTGAAAAACATTTTTTTGAACATGGTCATCCTGATAATTACAAGGAAGTTTATCAATTCTGTTCCGGTGTTATACCTGAATACTTCTGTTCTTATGCTGATTTCGGGTTTAATATGGAAGGTCAGCCTACTGTGTTTATTAATTGTACTCACCCGTTCATTTCACGTCCTATGAATAGTTTTGAAGAGTGTAAGACCTGTGAATATGCTCCTCCTCAGGAGGACATGCAGGCTCTTGGTGGATAGATTCGTGACGCGTGACGCGTGACGCGTAACGCGAGGTGGACGATGATATTTCCTGATTTGTGTTGTTTTAGAAATTATATAAAATTAAAGAAAGGGCTCGCTGTTCGTTTCTCTGTAAGTCTGCTTATATAGAAAAGAATGGGAGCTTTTATATTAAAATGAAGAATAAATATGATGTTTTAATTATAGGTGCAGGGCCTGCAGGCATATTTGCTGCCCTTGAACTTGCCAAAAGAAGTAAACTCCATATTGCTCTTATTGAAAAAGGTTTTGATATAGACTCAAGAAACAAACGACTGAGCGGATGGGGAGGAGCAGGTGCCTACAGTGACGGGAAACTTACCCTTTCTACAGAAGTAGGAGGTCAGCTTCTCTCAAATTTGCCATCGGCAGAAGCAGATAGTCTGCTTCAATATACGGACAATATATATCTTCAGTTCGGTGCAGCTGACACAGTTTATGGCGTAGATGACGAGAAATCAAGAGCCATGCACCGTAAAGCAGTCCTGGCCAATTTAAAATTTATCCCTATGAAGGTTCGTCATCTCGGGACTGACAGATGTTTCTTTATATTAAAGGAAATGAGAAAATTCCTGGATGATAAAGTGGATGTAATTACAGAAACCTCTGTAGAACAGATACTTGTCGAAAATGGAAAAGCATCAGGTATTATTACGAAATCAGGAGAAAAGATATTTGCAACCTATGTGGTGGCATGTCCCGGCCGTGAAGGTTCGGACTGGTTGAGTCAGGAAGCCAGAAGGCTTGAACTGGGCCAGAAAATAAATCCTGTAGACCTTGGTGTAAGGGTAGAAGTACCTTCTGCCATAGCAGAACCTATTACAAAAGATGTTTATGAATCCAAACTTATTTTCTATTCCAGATTGTTTGATGACAGAGTCAGAACCTTCTGTATGTGTCCTGACGGTGAAGTAGTAACAGAGAATTACGAAGGTGTCATAACGGTAAACGGGCACAGTTATTCGGAAAAAAAGACAGAAAATACTAACTTTGCTTTACTTGTAAGTAAAAATTTTACAGAACCTTTTAGAGAACCTATCAGTTATGGTAAATATATAGCAAGGCTTGCCAATCTTCTCGGTGAAGGTGTTATGGTACAGCGCCTTGGAGATATGATTTCAGGGCGCCGTACAAATAAATCAAGACTGGATAAATGTCTTGTTGTTCCCACTCTGAAAAGTGCGACACCGGGAGATTTAAGTCTCGTTCTTCCATACAGGTATCTTACTGCCATACTTGAAATGCTTCAGGCACTGGATAAACTTGCTCCCGGTATTTATTCCCATCATACCCTTCTTTACGGGGTAGAAGTTAAATTTTATTCTTCCAGTCTTAATTTAACGCCATCCCTTGAAACACGTATAGAAAATTTATTTGCTGCCGGTGATGGTGCAGGAGTTACAAGAGGTCTGATGCAGGCTTCTGTATCAGGTATAGTTGTGGCAAGAGGTATATTGAAGAAGGAAAATGTGAGTTCGTGAACTGTGACGGGAGTCAGGCTTTTCGTTTAGTCTGTCGTGAGTCGTGAGTCGTGAGCCGTGAGCCGTGAGCCGTGAGTCGTGAAAAGTGAAAAGTGAAGGGATGCCTTACGCGTTACGCGTCACGATTATAACACATCACGCATTACGCATCACGAATCACCTGTCACGCGTCACACGCCATAGAAAGGTGGTGTATTTTATGTCCTGTACTGTAGTTATCGGTACCCAGTGGGGTGATGAAGGAAAAGGTAAAATTATTCATCTTCTTGCAGAAAAAGCCGATGTAGTGGTTCGTTTTGGCAGTGCCGACATCCCCGGCCATACCGTATTTTATAACGGTGTAAAATATAAACTTCATTTTATTCCTGTCGGAATCTTTTATCAGGAGAAACTCTCTGTTCTGGGAAATGGTATGGTAATAGATCTTGCCATGCTGACAGAAGAAATGGATTATCTGAAAAAGAACGGTGTTTCTCTTGAAAATTTAAAAATAAGTTCTATGGCTCATATTGTAATGCCCTATCATAAATTACTTGACAGGCTTGAAGCAGAAGAAAATGATACGGCTAAAAAAGGAAGAACCAGAAAAGGTGTGGCTTCAGCCTATTTAGATAAGGTTGCCCGCAAAGGTATAAGGGTTATGGACCTTATGGATGAAGTTTTATTTAAAGATAAACTCAGGAAATTAATAGAAGAAAAAAATAAATTTTTCAATGAATTTTATAACCTCTCATCAAAAGGCTTTGATGTCATATATAATGATTATATTAATTACAGAAATATTATTGCTCCATATGTAACAAATACTCCCTTTTTACTTAACAGTCTGAGTTCTCAGGGTAAGAAGATCCTTTTTGAAGGAATCCAGGGCACATTTATGGATCTGGATTTCGGCACCTATCCCTATGTGGGAAATTATAATTTTACCGCAGGCAGTGCCTGTATAGGTTCCGGTATAGGCCCTACGAGAATAAAACATATAATAGGCGTGACAAAAGCTTATATTACAAGAGTCGGGGAAGGGCCGTTCCCTACGGAATTACTCGATGATATGGGAGAAGAACTGAGAGCGGCAGGAGGAGAATACGGTTCCACTACCGGCAGGCCCAGACGATGCGGCTGGCTCGATCTGCCTATGATCCGTTATTCCACTATTATAAACGGCCTTACAGGACTGGGTGTCACAAAACTGGATGTTCTTGACGGTTTTGAAACCATAAAGTTGTGTGTCGGCTATGAATATGAAGGACAGATCTATAAAGATTTTCCACAGGATATAAAGATTTTAGAGAAATGTAAACCTGTTTACAGGGAATTTCCCGGATGGCAGCAGGATACGATTAAAGTCAAACATTATGATGATTTACCCCAGGAAGCACAGAATTACCTGAATTATATCTCAGAACAGGCAGGAGTCGAGGTTTTTCTTGTTTCAGTGGGACATCAGAGAGAACAGACGATTGTGAAAAGAGAAGTCTGGTAAGACGGGGATTTGGGGGGGGATTATTGGGATGTCTGAACCGGGATTTTCAGGATGCAAGATTAACAGGATTGGTTAACCCTTCTGTATGGATTCTTTAATTAACAATCACGCATAATTAAGTAAACATTATAGATATAGATTTTATCGTTGTGTTACCTGATTGTTATATTATTTAAAATTAAGATAAGGTTAATATAAAACGAAACAAAGGGGATTTTTATTATGGAAATGACATCAAATTTATTAACTATAAAACAGGCTAGTGAATGGGCAAGCACCTATTTAAATAAAAATGTTACTACGTCAAATATATCTTATCTTATTCAATATGGAAGGATTAAAAAGATTGGCAGTAATGGTAATACCTTACTCGATAAAAATGATTTAATTAAATATTATAAAGAATCATATATAGGAAGAAGAGAAATCAACTGGAAAGATAAGTTAGGTGAAGATTTAAACTGGGCACTATCTTTTGATCATCTTAAAGAAACTGATACTACAAAACATGTCCATAGATTACATCCTTATAAGGGTAAATTTATACCTCAACTTGTTGAATATTTTTTAGATAACCATACAGATGATTTTAAAAAAGAAGTTTATTTTAGACCGGGTGATGTAATATTAGATCCCTTTTGTGGAAGTGGTACTACATTAGTTCAAGCAAATGAACTTGGAATACATGCTATAGGAGTAGATATCTCTGCTTTTAATACGTTAATAAGTAATGTGAAAATTTCTAAATATGATTTTGTAGATTTGCAGGTTGAGATAGAAAAAATAACAAAAGCACTGAAAGAATTTATCTCAAATTCCAATACAATTAAATTTGAAGATAATTTAACAGAAGAATTGTTAAATTTTAATAATAAATATTTTCCATCTCCAGAGTTTAAATATAAGGTAAAGAATAATGAAATCAATGAAGATGAATATGGGGTTGAAAAAGAAAAATTATTTCTACCTGTATTTTCGGGATTAGTAAAACAATACAATATTCAAATAGAACAGGAGAAATCTTTTAATTTTCTAGATAAATGGTATTTAAAACATATAAGGTCAGAAATTGATTTTGTATTTAATCTAATCAAGGAAATTAAGAATCCATTTACCAAAAGAGCAATAAGTATTATTTTAAGTAGAACAATACGTTCCTGTAGAGCTACTACCCATGCGGATTTAGCTACTTTAAAAGAACCAATCCGAAAAACGTATTACTGTGCTAAACATGGTAAATTATGCAAGCCATTGTTTTCTATATTTAGCTGGTGGCAACGTTACAGCAAAGATACACTAAAAAGATTGAAGGTTTTTGATGGTCTTAGAACTGATACTTATCAGGCCTGTTTTACAGGAGATTCAAGAACTATTAACCTTTTTGAAACATTAGAAAATAATTTTCTTTTTCTTTCAGATATAGTAAAAAAGCAAAAAATTAAAGGTATTTTTTCGAGTCCACCTTACCTTGGTTTAATTGACTATCATGAACAACATGCCTATTCCTATGATTTGTTTGGGTTTAAGAGACAGGATGAATTGGAGATAGGATCACTTGTTAAAGGACATGGTCGAGAAGCAAAGAATTCTTATGTCCAGGGTATATCAGATGTCTTAAAGAATTGTAAAAGATTTTTTGTTGACAATTACGATGTATTTCTTGTTGCAAACGATAAATATAATTTATATCAACAGATAGCTGACCATTCAGGTATGAAAATTATTAATCGGTATAAACGACCTGTATTAAATAGAACTGAAAAAGATAAAGGAGCTTACTCGGAAATTATTTTTCATTTTAAGGAGGCTTAAAACGTGGCTTTAACGGGAGAACAAATATATGACATAGAAGAGGTATTGAAAAATAGTTTAAGAAATAAATTTCAAAATTATAGCCCTGAACCTGCATCAATGCCTTTTCATACAAGGCTTTTAGGTAAAGACAGGTTAGCTTTATATTCTTTTATTCATTCTTTAAGTACTAATTTTGGTACAAGTATTTTTGAACCTGTAGCTCTTACTCTGGCTAAAAAACGTTTTAAAGTAGCACAATCTCAGTTTAAATTAGGTGAATATATAAGCCAGAAAGCACAAATTGAAATTCAACAAATAATTAATTCCTTAACAACAGCAGAGAGTTCCCCCAATAAACCTGAAGAAATTGAAAGAATAAGAAATGTATGCCAAAAAGGTGAAATGCAAAAACTTAAAGCAACAAAAGTTGACATTTTTCTACAAGACCATGAAGGTAAATTGTACCTGATTGATATAAAAACAGCTAAGCCTAATGCAGGTGGATTTAAAGAATTTAAAAGAACTTTATTAGAATGGGTTGCTATAATATTAGGTTTAGAGCCTAATACTGATGTTAATACATTTATTGCAATTCCTTATAATCCATATGATCCTCAGCCTTACAATCGATGGACTATGAGAGGTATGATTGATTTAGAACAAGAATTAAAAGTTGCTGAACAATTCTGGGATTTTCTAGGAGGAGAAAATACATATACTCCTTTGTTAGGTTGCTTTGAGAGAGTTGGAATTGAATTGAGAACTGAAATTGACGAGTATTTTGCTAAATTTAAGCTCTAATTCGTAATTTATGTATTGAAATAATAGAACCGCTCGGATATAAAGCAAAAGAAAGAGAAGAAACATTTGTAGAACTCTATAACCAGGTTATCAGTAAATTTGCAGAGGAATTCACGAAAGATTTCTGCACAGATTATAAAATTGACTGGGAAAAACTCGTAAAATTTAATTCAGGCGTATGATTACAGGTATTGGAACAGATATTATCGATATAGACAGAATTGAAAAAGCCATTGAAAATCCGCGGTTTATTGACAGGGTTTTTACATGTCGCGAAAAGGATTATTGCATGTCAAAAATCAGAAATAGCCAGCATTTTGCCGCCAGATTTGCCTCGAAAGAAGCTGTTATGAAAGCTCTGGGGAAGGGTTTTGCCTTTCAGGATATAGAAGTCATGAACAATGAAGATGGAAAACCTGAAATAATCTTATATGGTAATGCAAAGGAATATGCCGGAGAAGCAGGGGTAGACAGAATATTCCTTACTATATCTCACTCGCAGAATATGGCCATAGCTTTTGTAGTAATGGAAAAGCAGGTTTCAGCAACATATTGACAGATATTATAAGGATGCAAAGAATAGATATAAAATTCTGCAGGTAATTCAAAGGTATAGGAATTTTCATTTTTAATGGCGTAAAATAAAGCTTTATACTATTTAGCTTTAGACATAGTAGTCTGCCTGCCTGGTGTTCCGGAGAAAAAAATATCACGGCAGCACAGGTATATTTTATTGAATTATAATGTAAAGTAGCATGATATAAGCTGTAACTGTTAT
>JAKPQU010000551.1 GCA_029555925.1 Bacillota bacterium | reverse complement strand
TTTCGTCTGTAATCATTACATTATTCTCCTTTCTGTTAAAATAGATGAAGCCCCACTCTCCCTCGATACACAAGGGGGTGGGGCTCGTTCAAAATGTTGGATGTCTGTTATATTGTCCTATTACGCATAGTTATAGGACATGTTTTCTGGCCCTTATGGGCCCATTTTAAACTGTCAAGTAGTTATAAATAACGGAACTTATTTGTTTTTACTTGACAGTATGGTTTCATGTAATAATGGAAGAGAAACGGCAATATCATTGTCATCCTATTCTCTACTAAATATAAAGACTATGTTTGCATCAACTTACTGATTTTATTATTCTATCTCCTTAGTTGTGATGTATTTTTGGGACCAATACTGGACTTTATAAGGTTGTCATATCAGGCGAGTTTGCAAATTATACTTATTTTATTTATTTTCTTATAAATAAGATTGTTTAGTAGCAGGATTCAATAGTATATATATCTAAATTAAAATAATTACTAATTAATACATGGAGGTATATTGATGAATGTTTTTGAATTAAACAACAATTTAACTACCGATTATTGTTCTTATATAAAAAGTTTTATCAGTATAAAAGACAGAAGAATAGATGAACTGGTAGAAAAACATCTGAAAGAAGGCCTCCTCTGGCCTTCTCCTCTTATACAGTTAAACCCGTCCTTTGAAGAAGGTTCTACTATAGACAGTCTTGTACATAAAAATATCCTCCATCCTGAATGCAGCAGTGTGTTTCGTATAAATAAGAACAGTGAACCTCCTGGAAGGCATATGATGTTATATAAACATCAGGTAGAAGCCATAGAAACTGCAGCTAAAAGAGAAAACTATGTTCTTACTACAGGAACAGGTTCAGGGAAAAGTATGGCTTATATCATCCCTATAGTGGATTATGTTCTCCGTAATAAAGCTAAAAAAGGCATAAAAGCTATAATAGTTTATCCTATGAATGCCCTTGCCAACAGTCAGTGTATAGAACTGGAGAAATTTCTCTGTCATGGTTACAGTGATGGAAAAGGACCAGTTACTTTTGCCAGATATACAGGGCAGGAATCTACAGAGAGAAGAAAAGAAATCATCGGAAATCCTCCTGATATACTGCTTACAAACTATGTTATGCTTGAATTAATCCTGACCCGTCCTCATGATTTAGATCTGAGTAAATCAGCAAATAATCTGCAATTTCTTGTTCTTGACGAAATGCATACTTACAGAGGACGGCAGGGTGCAGATGTGGCTATGCTGGTCAGACGTGTAAAAGATGTATGCAGTTCTTCTGCAGTGCAGTGTGTAGGAACTTCTGCAACAGTTGCAGGAGCCGGTTCCTGGGATGAGGT
>JAKPQU010000133.1 GCA_029555925.1 Bacillota bacterium | reverse complement strand
TTAGTTTCATAACTATCCATAAATAATGACCTCGTAATGCGTAAAGCGTAATGCGTGATGCGCAGGGATTAAACCCGTCACGCGTCACGCGTTACGCGTCACGACGACTTAAATTCTAATAAGTTATGAAATACACTATATTAATAAATCCTGATAAAACAGCAGAGATTTTAAAGAACATCAGTTCGGACGGAGAATCCTGTTCCTGTATCTATTGTAAAAATTATCTTGCTGCCACGTCGAAAATCTGTAATGAAGATTTTTTATCTCTCATGAAGGAACCGGGGATAGATTATAAGAAAGATATCCATACATTTCATATTGCAGAACTTGAAAAGGAGGAACGGATAATGACAAAATATGTAATCATAGGAAACGGAGCGGCAGGAGCTTCTGCTGCGGCAAAAATAAGAAAACTCGATAAAGAAGGAACTGTCGATGTCTTTACAAAAGAAAATGTTCCCTATTACTACCGGCCGAAATTAATAGAATATCTTGCAAAAGAAGTACCTTTTGAGAAATGTATTCTTTCAGGGGAAAAATGGTTCGCCGATAACAGGGTAAATCTTCATATGAATACGGAAATAGTTTCGATAAACTCTGAAAAAAATGAAGTTATTACAAAAGACGGGAAAGTTTTTGTCTATGACAGACTGCTTCTTGCAGTGGGAGCAAACTGTTTTGTGCCTCCCATACCGGGAGCAGATTCAAAGAAGGTTTTTACCGTAAAAGACAAACATGATACGGACAGGATAATGGAACTGGCTGAATCGGCAAAATCAGCCATACTCATAGGAGGAGGACTGCTGGGACTTGAAACAGGTAACAGCTTGAGGAAACTCGGACTTAAGGTAAAGGTAGTTGAATTTTTCCCGAGACTCCTTCCGAGACAGCTGGATATAGAAGGGGCAGCCATACTGGAAAAACAGCTTGTTTCTATGGGATTTGAATTTTATCTCGGCAAAACTTCGGAAAAGATCGAACCTTCCGGCGACATGATGAAGCTTACTCTGAAATCAGGGGAAGTTCTGGAAGGAGATTTTATCATTATATCCGCAGGAGTAAGACCGGATCTGAAACTTGCTGCAGGTATTAAAGTGAATAAAGGTATCGTTGTAGATAATTATATGAAAACCAGTGTGGAAAATATCTATGGTGCAGGAGATGCCATAGAGCATGACGGAAGACTTTACGGTATATGGCCGCCGGCAAAAGAACAGGGAGAAATTGCAGGAGAAAACATGGTAAAGCCTGGCAGCAAAGAATATAAAGGTACTTTATTCTCTCATAAATTAAAAGTAGTTGGAATAGATCTGGTTTCCATGGGAGATATAGATACAGATGGCAAACTTCAATCTGAAGTTCATAAAGATGAAAAAACCTTTGTCTATAAAAAAGCAGTAATTTCTGACGGTAAACTTACAGGTTGTATCATGCTCGGTAATATTGACGGGGAAAAACAGGTTGCCAGAGCCATAAGTACTGGCAGTTCATTTGAAGAAGTTAAAAATTTTTTTGAATAACCACCATATTCCCCCTCCCTCTTCGGGCAGGGGGAATAAAGAGCCTGCAGGGAGGAATAAATATGTCAAATACCACAAAAATCATACTTGTAGTAGTTATAGTCGTTGTAATCACAGTGGGATGTGCCGGCATTGCATTGATTGGCGGAGGAGCGGCATATTATTATTATATGCCGGAACAATGGCTCGCCAGCGGAGACAAATTATATGAGCAGGGTAAGTACGATGAAGCAATCACCTATTATGATAAGGTTCTGAATATTCAAAGCAAATCCGATAAAGCGCTGGGCAAAAAGGGATTGTCTTTATATTATCTGGGAAAAGATGATGATGCTGTTAAATGTTATGACAGAGCTCTTGAAATCAATCCTGAAAATTCAAATAGCTGGTATGGGAAAGGCCTCCTCCTGAACGATAAAGAAAAATATAATGATGCTGTTAAATGCTATGATAAAGCCCTGAAGAGTAACCCGTCTTATAAAGAGGCATTGAACAGGAAAGGACTTGCTTTATATTATCAGAAAAAATATACGGAAGCTCTCAAATGTTACGAACAGGTTCTGGATATTGATCCGAACTATGCCGATACATGGAACAATAAAGGCCTTATCCTGAACAGTCAGAAAAAATACAAAGAGGCTATCGAATGCTATGATAAGGCAGTGGAACTGAAGCCTGACCATTATATTGCCTGGAATAACAGGGCCTATACATTGTATGACATGGAGAAATATGAAGAATCTATTAAAGCATGCGAGAAAGCAACAGATATTAATCCGAAATACTCCAGTGCCTGGTATAATAAAGGCTATGCTTTACATGCTCTGAAAAAATATAATGATGCCATTGAAGCATACGATATAACATTAAAACTGGACAGTAAAGATGAAAATGCCTGGAACAGTAAAGGATTATGTTTTTATGCCCTGAAAAAATATGATGAAGCCCTGGAATGTTATGATAAAGCCCTGGAAATCAACGATAATTTATATGTAGTATGGGATAACAGGGGGCTCTGTCTCAGCGCTCAAAAAAAGTACAAAGAGGCTATCAAATCCTACAATAAAGCCATCGCTATTAATTCTGAATACAGCGAAGCATTCTACGATAAAGGATGGGCATTATATCGTCTGAAACAATATGATGATGCCCTGAAATGTTTCAGCAAATCTCTTTCGATAGACCAGAATAATGACTTTGCCTGGTATAGCAAAGGATATGTTCTCTATGACCTGCAAAGATATACGGAATCTGTGAAATGTTACAATAAGGCAATAAAACTTTCACCTGATTATTTCGACGCATGGGCAGAAAAAGGAGCATCTTTATACAGGCTGAAAAATTATAAAGAAGCTATTAAATGTTTCGATAAAGCCATAAAAATAGATTCACAGTCTGCATATGTATGGTATTATAAAGGTATGTCTTTATATGCCATAAAGCAGTACGGGGAAGCAGGCAAATGTGCAAAGAAGGCACTTGACCTGGATCCTGGCTATGAATATGCAAAAGAATTAAAAAAAGCATGCAGCAGCAGATAATGGTATGAAACTGATAGAATTCACCCAGTTTTTACTCAGAGGTGTTTCTCCTGCCATTATGATAGCCTTCATCATGAGTCATCTCATGTTTGAAGGAGATATATTTACCCGCAGGACTGACTGGAAAGATAAAATTCATCTCATTCTTGTCTTCGGCCTGATATCCAGCGTGGGGTCTTTTTTTGCCATCTATGAAAAGCAAATTTATCTTGACACATCTGTTCTTGTAGTGATAGTAGCAGGTCTTAAAGGCGGAGTCATTGTAGGGATTGGCTCAGGTTTGATAGGAGCAATGTTCAGGCTTATAACCTTTCCGCCATCGGCGAAATTTATTATTGTAACAGTCATAGCAGGTCTGACAGGAGGAATAACGGGCCTGTTCTCCGGCAAAAAAGACAGGCGGGAAATATCTATGGTACAGGGTTTTCTCGTAGGAGCTTTTATAGGGGTTATGCAGACATTTATTCTTCCATGGGCAAATCCTGAAATATTCGTGAGGAAAAGATTTATATTTTTAATTACATTGCCTTTTCTTTTAGTTAACGGTGCTGCCGTATGTATGTATCTGTTTATCATGAAAACCCTTCAGGATAAAAAAGAAAAACAAAAAATAGAAGAACTGAATGCGAAAGCCCAGTTGAAATTCCTTCAATCCCAGATTAAACCGCATTTTTTATTCAATGCCCTCAATACGATAGCATCTTTCAGCAGAAAAGACCCGGAAAAAACAAGGGAACTCATACAGAACCTTTCGGAGTTTCTGAGGGTCACACTTAAAACAACACAGAACATTATTTCTATCGAAGAAGAACTGGAAAATCTTGAATTTTATCTGGAAATAGAAAAAGCCCGTTTCGGAGATAAACTTGAATTTATTCAGAACATTGATAAAAATTCTTTAACATTTAAAATACCTTTCATGGCCATTCAGCCCTTTATTGAAAATTCTATCAAACATGGTTTTCATGAAGATGGAAGGAAACTTGTTATAAAATTAAGGATTACCTCGAAAGAGAAAGGCCTATCTATAGAAATAGAAGATAATGGCAAAGGCATAGAGGCGGAAAGATTAAAAGAAATTTTAGATTTTGATAAAGAATCTGAATCTATAGGACTTCAAAATGTTATAAAAAGAATAAAAGCCATGTTCAAAGAAAAAGCAACTGTAGAAATAATGAGCGAACCTGATAAAGGAACAAAGGTGGAAATAGCAGTAAACAGTGAGCAGTGACCAGTGACCAGTTACCAGTCAGCGTTAACGGTTTATACGAGAATCGTAACGAGTAACGCGTAACGCGTGACGGGAGGAAAAAATTCTCATACTTCGTTGTGACCGAACAGGTCATGGTTGTTATATTGAGCGAACACTGATCACTGATTACTGCTCACTGCTCACTGTAAAAGGAAGTGATAATTATTTACACAGCCATAGTAGTAGACGATGAAGATCCTGCAAGAGAAGAGCTTATTGCACTCATAAACGAAGGAAGTGACGACATAGACGTTATCGGAGAGGCATCATCGGGCCTGAGTGCCCTCAGAATTATAGCAGAAAAAAAACCTGACATAGTGTTTCTTGATATTCAAATGCCAGGCATTGACGGACTTGAACTGGCAAGAGAAATTACCTTTATGGAAGAGAAACCTGTCATAGTTTTTGTTACCGCCTATGATGAATATGCCATAAAAGCTTTTGAACTCGCTGCTGTTGATTATATACTGAAACCTGCCCATCCTAAAAGATTAAAAAAGACACTGGAAAGAGTTGTTTCTATAATGGAAGAAAAATCCGGCGGTAGAGCAACAGAGAAAATCTTTGAAGTTTCCGGCCCGCCAAAACTGACCAGAGTCATAGCCCGGAGAAAAGGTAAAGAAAATCGTATTCTCGTTGATATTCAGGATATACTCTATTTTTATGCCAGCGGAAGAGACTGCTTTTTAGTAACAAAAGAGGAAGAATTTGACGTAAAATATAACCTGAAAGAACTGGAAGAAAGACTTGATAAAATTTTTCTACGATGTCATAAAAGCTTTCTTGTGAATATCAACCATATAGAAGAGATTATTCCATGGTTCAGCGGTTCCTATATGTTAAAAATGAATGACAGCAAAAAAAGCGAAGTTCCTGTAAGCAGAAAATATGCAAAAGAATTTAAAGATTCTGTCGGATGGACTTAATTCCATTTATTTAATTTCTTCAGATAACTTTTTTTAGGATTTATCATATATTCAATTTCTACTTCAACTTTTTTCAGAATCATCTGCTCAACAGGTCCTTTATCTGTTTTAATAAGTATTGCAGGGGCTTTGTAAAAATCCTGGCCACAGTTAAAACAGTGAAAAAAAGTAAAATCTCCTTCCCTGCTTACATACTTTGACATCATATTTTCCAGTGGCCACTCACATCTCGGACAGATATTATTTGATTTTTTATAAAATTTCTTTCTGAAAAAACTCATTTTATTACCTCTTTATAGTATTCCGATTTATATGAGAATCGTGACGCGTAACGCGTAACGCGTGACGCGAGGAAAGAGACTATTAATAAATTTCTATTCATAAAATTAAATGCCCCGCTATTTATCATCGTCAATTTCCCATAATTCTTTAGGCTTTATCGGTATGAGATAATCTTCTATGTTCACCTGATTGGCCATAGCTTCATTTAAATGATTTTGCAGACATTCGCTGAACGATTGCCCTGTATGATTCGAGTAAAGGGCATCTGCAAAATATCTGGCTAAAGAGACAGTCCTGAGCCATTTATAAGATGTATCATGATAACTCTGTCCCCTGGGAATAGTATCTGTCGTAAGAACTTCAATATTTGCATCATAAAATTTCTTTTCAGCCGGTATACCTTTCTTATCTGCGCTGAACAATCCGTGAGTACAGCATGCAAAAACTTTTTTGGCCCCTTCTTCCCAGAGAAGATTTGCACCGTTCAGGACAGAACTGCCTGTATCTATTATATCATCTATCATTATAGCATATTTATCTCTTACATTTCCTATAAGCTGCAAAGATTCTGTTTTACCTGTCTCATCATAAAATCTTCTTTTTTCTATAATAGCACAGTTTGTACCGAGTCTTTCAGCAAAGAAACGGGCTCTCGCAGCTCCTCCCGTGTCAGGAGATACTACGACCAGTTCATTTATATCTACATTTTTTAATATGGCATGATTTTTATAATAAAGTAAAAACAGAGGTAATGCTCTTACATTATCAACAGGAACATCGGCAAATCCCTGTGCTGCATCTGTATGCATTTCGGCGGTAACTATACGGTTAAAATACTTACCTCCCGAAGTAGCCAGAAGATCAAATATAAGTTTTGCAGAAATCGGCTCTCTTCCTCTTGTTTTTTTATCCTGCCTCTGAAAAGGCAAAAAACTCCAGTAATTTATAATACTCTGAGCACCTGCTCTTTTAAGGGCATCATTTATTACAAATACTTCAAAAAATCTTTGAATATATTTCTATTTTTTCCAAGAATTATTGATTGAAAAACATGAACTGCCTTTTTTCTTAAATTCACATTCAACCTTGCACTCAATTCGCCATTCGGGAAATCAATTATATCCACTTCTCCCAGGGTCAAATCCGGAACAGGACAATCTTTTAACTTTGAAAATTCTCTTATTACTTTTTGAGCAAATTGCTTACCCGCTCTTCCTGCAATTACAACTAAATCATTGTGATTTGTCATAGAACCTCCTTAGATATTATGAACCCTCTTTATTGACAGGCAGATAAATAGTAAAATCCGTTCCCTTTCCCTGTTCACTCTGTATATTTATTTCACCACCATGACCCTTGATTATATCATAGGCTATTGTGATACCCATACCTATACCTGTAGACCAGCCAATTTCATCTTTATTCAAAAGTTTTGTGGTAAAAAACGGCTCGTATATTTTATCCTGATATTCAAATCCAATACCTTCCCCGGTATCTGAAAAAGTTATTTCTACTTTATCTTCTTTTAAACTTGTAGCCACAATAATTTTTTTCACAGAACCCGTGAGAGATGCACAGGCATTAACCAGTATATTAAAAAGAGCTTCCCTCAATTTAAACTTATCCACTGTGATTTCCGGCACAGTTCCATAAGCTTTTTTAAGATCTATACCATCTTTGATTAATTTTTTTTCAACAATTACAAGTATTTCATCTATAAAATCATTTATATTTATCTTACATGGTTCCATTTCTGCTCTTCTGCTGAAGTTCAAAATGCTTTTAGTAAGTCTGCTGCCTCTCTCACTGCTGCTCACTATGCCATTGAACGCTTTGTTTCTTATTATTTCATCCTTTTCCAGCAGACCAAGCTGAGCCCAGTTTTTTGTTACAGTAAGAATATTATTGAATTCATGTGCCACATAACTGGTAAGTTTGCCTATAATTGCCATTTTATGAGCTTTTATAATTCTATCTCTGAGTGTATCATTATTTGCATATTTAAAATAATCTTCCATATCAAACATAAATCTTTCTTCTATTTCATCGAAATAAGATACCATGTCTGTATAGACTTTATTCATATCCTGTTCCGGAACATTCTTCAGGCAGATATCCAGGAATACATTTCTGATTATTTTTAAACCTTTGAGAGCTTTTTTGAAAGGAATGGCATCTTTATGAACCTTTTTTGTCTGGATGAAATAATATAAACGGGGAATATTATCGGTACCGTGGTGAGTTAATCCTTCAATTAATTCATTTATAAAAAACGGCAGAGGAGAATAAATCTCAACAAGATCAGGATAAAGAGAAGATTCAAATTCTTCCACGATTTTCTTAAGAAAATCCTTTTTTGACTCTTTTACTATATTTTCTATAGAATAAGAAAAAGTCATAAAGCTAACTCCCGCACGTTATATTCTATAATATTACACACATAAAGTCAAAACCCTTCTTAATTTTTTTTAAAAATCCATAATTAAGAAGGAGTGAATAGTGAGCAATGAACAGTGAGTAATGTCCTATTTTACTGAAGTGAGCATAAATAACCCATATATGCTCTCGTGACACGTAACGCGTGACGCGTGAC